>JAHEEN010000033.1:17702-21477 GCA_024640685.1 Rhodospirillaceae bacterium | reverse complement strand
CCAAAGGCCGTATTCAGAATGACGTTCGCGGTCTTGCGGCCGACGCCGGGCAGCGCCTCGAGCGCGCTGCGCTCACGAGGCACCTCGCTGTGATGCTCCGCAACCAATAGCCGCGCCATCTTGACGATGTTCGCGGCTTTGTTGTTGAAAAGCCCGATCGTCTTGATGTACTGCTTCAGGCGGGCCTCACCGAGCTCGACGATCGCTTCGGGTGTGTTGGCCACTTTGAACAGCTTCTCGGTCGCCTTATTGACACTGACGTCGGTTGCTTGCGCAGACAGAATAACGGCAACGAGAAGCTCGAAGTTCGACTGGAAACGCAGCTCGGTGGTTGGCGCAGGGTTCTCGCGCGCGAGGCGTCGGTAGATTTCCTGGCGTTTCTTCGGGTTCATTGCGCTTTGTCGTGGGCCGCTTCCATCACTGAACTGCGATCATGCCGGCGGGCATCGACGATGTTCTTCAACGCTACGAGTGCGGCAAGCCCAAAGAATGCCCCGGGAGGTAGCGCTGCGACGAGCAGGCCCGTGCCAGGTAGATCGATTGTCAGTCCGGACGCGGAGATACCGAACAACTGCTCTATGCCGTTGAATAGCGTGCCGTAGCCTACGATTTCGCGCAGCGCACCGAGCATGACGAGCACAGCCGTAAAGCCCATGCCGACACCCAATCCGGAGATCATCGCAACGCCGATGGCTTGCTTGCTCGCTACTGTTTCGGCCTGCGCGAGGATTGCGCAGTTCGTGACGATCAGTGGAATGAACAGGCCGAGCGTTTCGTGAAGATCGTGGAGGAACGCGTTCATTAGCTGATCGACGATTGTTACAAACGACGCGATGATCAATACGAAAACGAGAATTCTGACGGCTCGCGCTATCCAGCGACGACTTAAGGCTACGAGCCCGTTCGTCGCGACGATGACGAATGTCGTCGCAAGCCCGAGCGCCAAGCCGTTGACGAGCGTCGTCGTCACCGCGAGGAGAGGGCAGATGCCGAGCAATTGCACGAGCGCGGGATTGTTGCGCCACAGACCTTCGGTTGCGGCGTTGTAAAGCCTACTGGGCATCGAGCGTCGTGCCATTCGGTTCGGGGTCGAGCAGCGAGACCTGGTTGTCGCGGAAGAACACGAGCGCCTTCCTTACAGCTTCGGTCACCGCGCGTGGCGTTACGGTTGCGCCGGTGATCGTATCAAACTGGCCGCCGTCCTTCGTAACGCGCCATTGGTCGGCAGAAGGCTGGACAAGGCTGGCCGCATCGAACCCTTGGATCCAATCTGAGCGGTCGGCCTCTATCGCATCGCCGAGGCCGGGCGTTTCCCGGTGGTACGTAACGCGCACGCCGGTGATGTGGCCGCTGTTATCGATGCCAACCAGCAGCTCGATCGGACCGTTGTAACCGTTCGGAGCGACGGCGGACAGTACGACCGCAGCGACGGTGCCATCGCGCTTTGCGACGTAGATATCGGCCGGATCGCCTGATCCCAAGAGCTCGGGCGCAACGACCTGACGGTGTGCCGTCGCAATGTCGTTGTCGTACTCCAGATCACCGAGCACGTCGTCAAGCCGTGCGGCGAGCCTGGCTTGGCGATTTTCCGCGATCCGCGCGCGATTCATCTCGAAGCTCAGCGACAACAACGTAGCGGCCACGGCCGCGACGGCGGTCGCGAAGATCGCGGCCGGCCAGCCGCGAGGCTCAGACGCGACCATAGATTCGCGGCCTTGTGGCGCGGTCGATTAACGGTACTGCGGTATTCATCAGCAAGACTGCGAACGCGACGCCGTCTGCATAGCCACCCCAAGTTCGAATAGCGTACGTCAGCGCGCCGATACCAGCGCCGTAATAGAGTCGACCGCGTTTGCTCGCGGCCGCGGTGACCGGATCGGTCGCAATGAAGAATGCGCAGAGCAGCGTCGCGCCGTTGAACAGGTGGTGTCCGGGGCCGGGGAAACGACTCGTATCGATCAGATAAAAGAGTATCGCCGGCAGCACGACGCCCGCGCAGACAGCGAGCGGAATGTGCCAACTGATCACGCGTCGCACGAGCAGCAGCGCACCGCCGAGCGCAGTTGCGGTCGTCGTCAACTGCCACCCGGTTCCGCCGTATGCGCCAAACAGTGGTCCTACGTGTATCTCCTGGACCGTTTGCATGTTCGCGAGGCCGAGGCGCACGAGGTCGAGCGGCGTCGCCTGGGTCACGCCATCAATCGTCAGCGCATCCGGCAGCCTCCCGGATGCGGCATAGCTCAGATGCTCGAGCAGCGTTAGATGGGTCCAGTCGCCGGCCGCGCCCCGTGGGGCTAGCCATTGGATCATCTCGCTGGGGAACGACAGCAGCACGATGACGTAGCCGACCATCGCCGGATTGAACAGGTTGTAACCCAAACCGCCGAACAGCTGTTTGCCGAGCACGATGGCCGCAACCGCTGCGATCGCAGGGACCCACCACGGCAGCAGCGGCGGTAACGCAAAGGCGATCAAGACCGCGGTCACGAGGGCGCTGCCATCGCTGAGGGTCCGCCATGCGTCATGGCCTCTGATCCGGAGCACGAGACTCTCGGCGGCATAGGCGCTGAGGGCCGCGACTACCATATTCATGATCAGTCCCGGCCCGAACGACCAAACGTAGGCAGCGATTGCGGGTAGCAGCGCCACCAACACCGTACGCATGACGGCCGGCACACTGGTCACCGGTCGAATATGCGGTGCTGGGCTGATTGGGAACTCGCGTGTCATTGCGCTAGTTGTCGCTTTGTGCGTCGCGTTTTGCGCGCGCCCGATCGACGGCTGCGGCAATTGCGGCACGGCGCGCCGCAGCGTCAGCCGTGACGGTGCTCGTCAGCTGCGACTGCTCGCGCGCACGGGAATCCGCTTCGCGCGCGATGCGCTCGTTGTGCGCGGCGTGACGGATCTCGGCTGCCGCCGCGCGCTCGTGCTGTCGCCTGTAGCGCGCAAGTGATCGTTTCCCTTTGCGGAAGATCGACGTCAGCGGAATATGGCTGGGGCACACGACGTCGCAGCAGCCGCATTCGATGCAGTCGTCGAGACCGAGCTCGTTCAGGCTCGCGTGATGGTCGTTGCGTGCGCTGCGCAGCAGTTCCTGCGGTTGCAGGCGGGCCGGACATGCGGTCGCGCAGTCACCGCAGCGGATGCACGGCCACTCCTGTCCCGGTATCCATGCCTCGGCCTTCGTCAGCGCGATGACACAGTTCGTTGCTTTCGTGACCGGGACGTCGTCGTGCGGCAATGCATAGCCCATCATGTTGCCGCCGAGGATCAATTGGAACGCGTCGCTGCTCAGCCCCCCGCAAAAAGACAACAGCTCGCGTATCGGCATACCGATCGGCGCCTCGACGTTGCGCGGCGCCGCGAGGCCGTGCCCAGTCACCGTCACGATACGCGTCGTCAGTGGCCGACCGCGCCTGGCGAGATCGGCGAGCGCATAGGCTGTGCCGACGTTCTGGCAAACGATGCGCAATTCGCTCGGCAATGCGCCGCTCGGAACCTCGATGTCGAGCAGGCTCTCGACGAGCTGCCTCTCGCCACCGGCCGGGTACACGATCGGCAGGCCGACCAGCTCGAATCTCGGGTCGGCGGTTGTCTGCAACGCAGCGCGCAACGCTCGCAGTGCGATTTCCTTGTCGCGCTCGACGGCGACGATACAGCGGCTCGCGCCGAGCAAGTCGAGCATGATTCCGGCGCCGTCGATCACTTCCGATGCATGCTCTCGCATCAGCATGTCGTCGCAGCTGATGTAAGGCTCACACTCTGCGCCGTTGAT
>JAHEEN010000033.1:0-17602 GCA_024640685.1 Rhodospirillaceae bacterium | reverse complement strand
GCGACACAGAGCTCGCAGCCGGTACAGCGCTCAGCGATGATCGTGTGCATCATCTGCGATATGCCGATGATCGCATCGACAGGGCAAACGGGCTGACAGAGCCCGCAGCCGATACACAGCGCCTCGTCGATCGTCGCGACGTTATCGAGCGATGCGCCGCCTAGATCGCTCTTTAGCGGCTGCGGCTCGCGGCCGAGCGCAGCGGCAAGCGCGTTGATCGTATCGTCTCCGCCCGGCGGGCACAGATTGATGCCCGCCGTGCCGTCGACCAGCGCTTCGGCGTAGGGCCGGCAGCCCGGATAGCCGCATTGGCCGCACTGAATTCTTGGTAACAGCGCTTCGATACGATCGACCGGCGTCCGATTGTCGGCAGTAACTCGACTTTCCGCATAGAACAACAATGCAGATAGCAGTGCGACAATGCCCACGAGCACGCTGATCCCGGCAGTCATCAGAGTCGTGCAAAACCATTGAAGCCATAAAACGCCAACGACATCAGTCCAGCCAGAAGTAGCGTGATCGGAACGCCGCGGAACGGCGCGGGAACGTTCGTTTCATCGATACGCTCCCTGAGCCCGCTCAGCAGGACGAGAACGAGTGTAAACCCCAGTGCCGCGCCGGCGCCGAAGAACACGGCCTCGATGAAACTCGCGCTCTGTCGCGAGTTCAACAGAGCCACGCCCAGCACTGCGCAGTTGCTGGCAATCAACGGAATGTACAAGCCGAGCATTCGGTGCAGCATCGGCGCACTCGCGCGCAGCATCAGCTCTGTCAGCTGGACCGCGCCGCCGATGACGAGAATGAACGCAACGATCTGCAAGTAGGCAAGGTCGAGCGGTATTAAGATCAGTCGATCGACGATATAGCTCAGTGCCGATGCGATTGTCAGGACGAGGCCGGTCGCAAGGCCCATGCCGACAGCGCCTTCGACGCGCCGCGACGCGCCGAGAAACGGGCATAGGCCGAGAAACTGCACGAGCACGAAATTGTTGACCAGAGCGGTCGCAACGACGATGAGCGCAAGCTCGGTCATGAACCGGTCGCCGCTTACGTAACTTTCATGCCGGGCTTGGCGCCCGCATCCGGGCTCAATAGGAAGATATCGTTTTTGCCTTCGCCAGCCGCCAAGATCATGCCCTCGGACACGCCGAAGCGCATCGTCCGTGGCTTCAAATTGGCGACGACGACGACGAGGCGACCTTCGAGGTCCGTCGGATCATAGGCGGCGCGGATACCGGAGAATACTTGTCGAGTTTCGCCGCCGACATCGAGTTCGAGGTGCAGCAACTTATCGGCGCCATCGACATGCGAGGCGGACACGATCTTTGCGATCCGCAGATCGATCTTCGCGAAGGCATCGATATCGATTTCGTCGGATTGTTTCGCGGCCGGCGCAGAGGCAGCCGCGGCGTCCTCGCGTGAATCTTCGATCATGGCTTGAACCGCCTTTGGGTCGATGCGTTGCAGTAGTGCCTCGAAACGCGCGATCTGCGATCCGAGTAGCGGCGTGCTCAGATCTGACCAGCGCAGCTCATCGATGTCCAAGAAACGCTCGGAGCGACGTGCGAGCTCGGGAACGACGGGTTTCAGATAGCCGATCAGGATTCGGAACAAGTTCAGCCCGAGCGTGCAGATATCGACGACGGCGTCCGCGCTGTCCGGTTCTTTCGCGAGCACCCAAGGCTTGTGCTCGTCGATGTACTGATTGGCCTTGTCCGCGAGACCCATGATGCGCCTGATCGCGCGCGAGTAGTTCAGAGTCTCGTAGTCGCTTGCGATCGTATCGCCTTCGGCGACAAACGTCTCGTACAGTTTTTCGTCCGCCAGCGTCGCGGACAACCGGCCTTCACCGAGCCGGTGCACAAAGCCCGCACAACGACTAGCTATATTGACGAGCTTGCCGACGAGATCTGCATTGACGCGTGCGACGAAGTCGTCGAGATTCAAGTCGAGATCGTCGGGCGTCGGGCCGAGCTTTGCGGCGAAGTAGTACCGCAGGCAGTCGGGTTCCAGATGTCGCGCGAACGTCGTAGCCATGATGAACGTTCCGCGCGACTTCGACATCTTCTGGCCGTCGACGGTCAGAAACCCGTGAACGAACACTCCGGATGGTTTCCGGTAGCCCGCACCGCTCAGTACCGCAGGCCAGAACAGCGTGTGAAAGTAGACGATATCCTTGCCGATGAAGTGGTAGAGCTCCGTGTCATGGCCGTCGCACCAGTATTCGTCGAAATTGAGCCCCGTACGGCGGCATAAGTTTAGGAAGCTCGCCATATAGCCGATCGGCGCGTCGAACCAGACGTAGAAATACTTGTTGGGCTCGTCAGGGATCTCGAAGCCGAAGTAGGGCGCATCGCGGGAAATGTCCCAGTCTTTGAGACCGGCGTCGAACCATTCGTCGAGCTTGCGTACGAGCGAGGCGTCGATGTGCTCGGCGACCCAGTGTTTGAGCTCTTGCTCGAACGTGCCGAGCCGAAAGAAAAAATGCTCCGATGAGCGAACCGCCGGCCGCGATCCTGACAGCACCGATATAGGGTCCTTGAGATCGAGCGGCGTATACGTTGCTCCACAGCTCTCGCACGAATCACCGTATTGGTCCGGTGTGCCGCAGACCGGGCACTGACCACGGACGTAGCGATCCGGCAAAAACATACCGCGCTGCTCGTCGTAGGCCTGCTCGATAGAGCGCCGGACGATGTGTCCGGCGGCGTTGAGGCGTCGATATATTTCCGACGTGATCTCGCGGTTCTCGTCGGAGTGGGTCGTCAGGTAGTTGTCGACGCTAATGTGGAAGCGCTCGAAGTCGGCGCGATGATGCTCGGCAATCTCCTGCACGAGATCTTCGGGTCGCACGCCCATCGCTTCTGCGCGTAGCATCGTCGGCGTGCCGTGGGCATCGCTCGCGCAGACGTATCGGCATTCATGCCCCCGCATGCGCTGAAACCTGACCCAGACGTCCGTCTGCGTATACTCGACCAGATGGCCCAGGTGTAATGGCGCATTCGCATACGGCAGTGCGCTCGTTACGAGGATATTGCGCGGTGCGCTCATCGGGTGCGGCTTGACTCGTCGACTGCAGAACTATCCGGACGCGATTATGCCATCGGCAGCCTGCAGATGTAGCCTGAGCGGCTTGATCGTCGAAATGGGCGGTCGTTGCGTCCAGCTTCGCTAGCCGGATCAGCCTCTATTTTCGGGCTTGCTAGCTATCGTCTTTGAATTGCTCGAACTTGCTCTTCTCGAATGCTTGCATGTAGGCCTCGTGACCGGAGATCGTCCCTTTGTCCATCAACGACTTCAATGCGCCGTCCATCGTGCGCATGCCCAACGCGCCGCCCGACTGCATGACGTTCTCGAGCTGCTCGAGCTTGCCCTGGCGTATCAAGTTCGCAACGGCCGACGTGTTGACGAGAATCTCGAGCGCTGCGACGCGGCCTGAATTGTCCTTTCTCCTCGCAAGCTGCTGAGAGATTACGCCACGTAACGACGTTGAGAGCATGTTGCGAATGTGCTCTTGCTTATCGGCCGGGAAAATGTTGACGACGCGATCGATCGTCGCTGCAGCGCCGTTCGTGTGCAGCGTCCCCATGACGAGGATGCCCATCTCCGCGGCTGTCATTGCAATACTCATCGTCTCGAGGTCGCGAAGCTCGCCGACGAGAATCGCGTCGGGATCCTCGCGCAACGCCGAGTGCAGCGCATCGCCGAACGACGGGCTGTGCACACCGACTTCACGTTGGCTGATCAGACACTTCTGGCGTTCGTGCACGAACTCGATCGGATCTTCGATCGTCAAGATGTGGCCAGCCAGATTACGATTGATTGCATCGATCATCGCAGCAAGCGTCGTCGTCTTGCCCGAGCCTGTCTTGCCGGTGACGAGAATCAGGCCTTTGGTTGCCTTCGTGAAATCGTGCACGCATGAGGGCATGTTCAGCTCTTCGAGCGTGAACGCTTTCGATGGGATACCTCGAAAGACGGCGCCGACGCCGTTCAGATGGCGAAATACGTTGACGCGGAACCGCGCGACTTCCGGAA
This sequence comes from Rhodospirillaceae bacterium, assembly GCA_024640685.1. GTDB lineage: Bacteria > Pseudomonadota > Gammaproteobacteria > Steroidobacterales > Rariloculaceae > JAHEEM01. The sequence continues at coordinate 13,564 of JAHEEN010000033.1, read as the reverse complement.
TTGCGTGCGCGAAGTCGGCGGAATCGTGGGTCTCGAACTGGTGCTGCACGACCTTGGGCATGATCGCATACAGCGCGTCTTTGAGGTCGTCGGCATCGAGCAACCGATTATCGAGCGTGATCAGATCACCGTGCACGCGCATACGCGGCGGATCTCCGGCGATCAAGTGCAGGTCGGAGCCCTTGCGCATCGACATGCTCTTGAGGAAGTCCGCAACCATCGACATCGTGCGTTCTCCAGGAGTCAGCCGAATTCGGCGCTCGGCAGGATCGTCGTATCGGTCACGAACCGCTCGAACTTTTTCTGATCGACGGCGTATCGGTAGGCGTCGTCCGGATCGAGTAATTTCTGACTGACGCCGTCGAGCAACGATTGGTCCATCGACTGCATACCGAGGTCCTTGCCGGTCAGCAGCTGTGCGGCAATCTGATGCGTTTGCTCGGTATTGATCAGCTTGGCAATCGCGCGAGTCATGACCAGGACTTCGAGCACGGCACAGCGGCCGCGGCCGTCGGCAGTCTTGACGAGATTCTGCGTCATAACGGCGTGAAGGCTGTGTGACAGAAAGCTCTTGGTTTGCTCGCGTTGGTCCGCCGGCAATGCGTCGATGATGCGGTCGATCGATTTGACGGCGCTGGTCGTATGCAGCGTTCCGAGCACGAGATGGCCGGTCTCGGCGGCCGTCATCGCCATGCTGATCGTCTCGGCATCGCGCAGCTCACCGACCAGAATCACGTCGGGATCTTCGCGTAATGCAGCCCGAACACCTTCGGCGAAGCTCGGCAGATGCGTTCCGAGCTCGCGCTGAACGACTTGCGATTTCTTGCTCGCGTGAACGAACTCGATCGGGTCTTCGAGACTGATGATGTTGAGGCTTCGCGTCGCGTTCAGATGATTGATCATCGACGCGAGAGTCGTCGACTTACCGGTGCCAGTCGAGCCGGTCACGAGCACCATGCCCTGGTGGAGGTCGCAGAATCTTGTGATGACTTCCGGCAGTCGCAGGCTCTCCATGCTCGGAATCTCGCTCGGGATGTTCCGAAACGTCGCGCCGACGCCCGTTTCTTTGCGGAATACGTTGACGCGAAACCGTCCTTTGTCGCCGCTGACGTACGAGAAATCGAGATCGCTGCCGCGTTCGAAGAGCTCGCGCTGCTTTTCCGTCAAGATCTCGAAGATGTATTCCTCGAGCTCCGAGCTGCCAAGATCGCGAAACTTGATAGGCATCAGGTCGCCATGAAGACGGAGCATCGGTGGGATGCCCACGGCAAGGTGGATATCCGAGCAGCCTTGCGCGAGACCTAGCTTCAAGAATGCGTCGATTCTGGCCACGTCGCTAACCTAGTCTTGCCGCCATGGCCTGAAGCGCGGTGCGGAACTCGTCCATCGATTCGAATCGCTTTAGCTTATCGACCGACATCGACTTCTTGACGAGTTCGCTGAGCTCGAGCGGAATCGACTTGTTGACGTTGCGAAGCTCCGGCGCTTTGCCCTGGACGTGCTGATACATGACCGACATGTGATCGCCGCGCGAGTAGGGCGGTTCGCCGCACAGCATTTCGTATAGGATGACGCCGAGACTATAAATATCGGCGCGCTCGTCGACCTTCTTGCCTAGAATCTGCTCGGGCGCCATGTATTTAGGCGAGCCGATGACATAGCCGGTTTTCGTTAGCTGCGTATCGCCGCTCTTCGCGGCCGCGGCAACGCCGAAGTCGACGATCTTCAGCAACCCCTCCTCGTTGATCAAAATATTTGCCGGTTTCAGATCGCGATGAACGATGCCTTGATGATGGGCAATCTGCATGCCGGTGCAGATGTCACACGCGTAGCCGATCGCCTTTTGCGGGTTCATCGGCTTCTCGGCGGCGATCTCGGCGCCGAGCGTATGCGATGGGAAGTACTCCATCGAGATTGCATAGCCGCCACCGAGTGCCAGAAAGTCGTAGATTCGAATGACGTTCTTGTGTGTGATCTTGCGTGAGTAACGCAGCTCGTGGACGAAACGCTTGAGCATTTCCTCATCAGTCGCGACGTTGGGATTCAAGAACTTCAGAATCAGCCTATCGTCGACGACCGTGTCCTCGACGAGCAGTACCGTGCCGAATGCACCTTTGCCAATTTTCTGGATGAACGTGTAGCGGTCTTCGATCACGTCGCCTGGCTCGAGCGTGCTGATGTCCAGAATCGCGGGCTCGGATGCATCGGGCGGCGGCGGGCCTTCCATCAGCATCGTACGGGCGTTCGTATCGGCCGGCGCCGCTGCCGCTGCAACCGCTGGGTCGGCTTCGCCGGTAAGCGTCGCGCGCGCGGCGCGTAGCTCTTCGGATGTGCCGCCTTGGCCTTCGAGCTTCTTGATCGCCCTGGCGGCGATACGCGCGATCGTCACGTCGTTCGGATCGGCGTGCTCACGAATCAACGTTGTCAGCCCATCGACTTGGCTTTCGCTCGCAAGTGCAGCCGATGCCTCGATCGCGGCACCTTTGACGTGTTTGTCGGGATTCTTGATGTGCGGGAGGATTCTTTCGAGCGCGCGCTTGTCGCCGAGCTTGCCGAGTGCGCGAATCGCGACCGGCAATCCGCGCCCACCGCGCTGCAACATCGCGACCATCGCCGGGGCGGCTTTTTGGTCGCCGATCTCGGCAAGGGCGTCGGCGGCACGCTCGCTGACCCACCAGTCGGTATCGGTCGTCGCCTTGATCAGCTCGTCTACGGCGCGCTCATCCCTGCAGGTGTTGAGAATCTCGATAGCTGCGCGCCGAATATCCTCGTTCTCGTCGCGAATGAGCTCGAGCACGGCATCGACGACGCGAGGCCCACCGATACGGCCTAGCGCGTCGGAGGCACGCGCACGGACCCACCAGTCCTGATCGGCGACGGCTTCGAGCAGATATTTGACGCTGCCGGCGGTACCGATCTCGTTCAATACCTCGACGGCAGCGCGACGCGAGAACTCGTTCTCGTCCTTGAGCGCCGGTAACAGGTACTTGACGGTCTCGGGATGGTTGATGCTGGAGATGACGTCGACGGCCTTGTTGATGATCTCGACGTCGGCATCGAGCAGCATGCCGCAGACAATCTCGATATCGGGCGGCTCGCCCTTGAGCTTGGCGAGTGCATTCAGCGCGGCCTTGCGGACGAGCTTGTGTGAGTCTTTGAGCTGGAGTTGTATCGACTTTGCGACGCCCTCGCCGCCGAGCTTCGCGACGAGATCGATCAGATGCATCCGCACGATCGGATCTTTGCCGCCCATGCGTGACAGAAGATCCGGCACTAGGTCGGGCTGCGCGGCTTCCTCGATGAGCTTGAAAACGGCTGTTTTTTCGCTCGGCTGCAGGTCGTAGATCTGGCCGAGAATCTGGCGAACGTTGAGGCGATCCTTGTGGACCGTCAGGATCTCGACGAGCGCGGATTTCGAGTAATCGTCGTCGGACAAGAGGTCAACGAGCCTGTTCGGGTTGTATTTTCGGCTCGACGACAGGGCCCAGGCGGTGCCCGAGATGGCCCGAGGATCTGAGTCGGTGAGTCCTCGGGCAACGATCGGCAGCGTCTTATCGTTCGTCAGACTCGCGAGCACTTCGACGTACTCGACGGTGTTGCGCTTGTCGGCGTCGGCGAGTGCCTCGATGATTTTCGGGATCGCCGCCGGGCCGAGCTTGCCGAGCTTGCCGAAAGCCTTTTTCGCGCCATCCGACGACGGATCGCCCGCACTCGAAATTTGGGCGATCAGCCGATCCGCTTGTATCGCACTGATGAAGTTCATATAGACCTAGGCCGAGACCAATGCGGCCACCGTCGTCCCACGCTCAATCGGACATAATAGACCGACCCGACGCGGCCAATTATGCCATACGGTCTCAGCGAAAACGGTACGTATCTCACAGGTTTGCGGGCTTCGATGGCCGCATCGAGCCTGCGTTTGACAGTGCCGCTCATGGGGTACAATTCGGCACAATTTTGACGATAGGAAACGACGCTATGGCTGACACGGACTGCAGTCGCCTCGAGGCACATCTGCAATCGTTCATCGTGCCCGCGACGGGGGCTCCGCTCGGCACGAATGGGACGTCGTTCGCAGTTTCAGCGGCAGATGACGCCTGTGTCGTCGATATCGAGACCGGTTTTCCCATCGAGCGCAGCAAAACTCGCCTGATCGAGGCGCTGACGGCGCACTGTGCGGCGCTCGATTCAACGGTTCCGCTGCAATTCTCCGTGACGGCCAAGGTCGAGACGCACTCGGTGCAGTCCGGCCTAAAGCCAATCGACGGCGTCAGCAATGTGATCGCCGTCGCATCGGGCAAAGGCGGCGTCGGCAAGTCGACAGTGGCTGCAAATCTTGCAATCGCGCTCGCGCAGGAAGGCGCGACCGTCGGCTTGCTGGATGCCGATATCTATGGCCCGAGCCAGCCGCGGATGCTCGGATTGGCCGGTGAGCGGCCCGAGACCCGCGACGGAAAATCGATCGAGCCTCTGCGTGCACACGATCTACAGGTCATGTCGATCGGCTTTCTCGTCGACGAGGCACAGCCGATGGCGTGGCGTGGTCCGATGGTCACGTCAGCGTTGACCCAGCTACTGGCTGACACGCGTTGGGACGCCCTCGACTATCTGCTGATCGATATGCCGCCCGGAACCGGCGATATTCAGCTGACGCTGGCACAGCGCGTGCCAGTCAGCGGCGCGATCATCGTCACGACACCGCAAAACGTTGCGCTAGACGATGCCCGCAAGGGTCTCGAGATGTTTCGTAAGGTCCACGTGCCGATTCTGGGTGTCGTCGAGAACATGGGCGTGCACGTTTGCTCGAGCTGCGGCCATGCCGAGGCGATCTTCGGCGAGGCGGGCGGTCAGCGACTCGCGGGGGATTACGATGTGCCCGTGCTCGGATCCCTGCCGCTCGACAAGTCGATACAGGCTTACTCGGAGACGGGTCGACCAATCGTCGTCGCCGATGCCGATGGCGCCGTTGCGGAGGCCTATCGGATGATTGCGCTTAGAGCAGCCGGCGTGCTGGCCGCATCCAGCAAGGACTACAGCCGACTGTTTCCCAAGATTACCGTCGAGGAGTCCGCGTGACGATCAAGTCGGACCGATGGATCTGTGAGATGGCCGAGCGGCACGGCATGATCGAGCCGTTCGAGCGCGACCAGGTGCGCAGTGTCGGCGGTGAGCGCGTGATCTCGTTTGGAACGTCGAGCTATGGCTACGACGTTCGCTGCGCAGCGGATTTCAAGGTCTTCACGAACATCAATGCCGCAATCGTCGATCCGAAGGCCTTCGACGAGACGAGCTTCGTCGACAAGCAGTCGGACGTCTGCATCATTCCACCGAACTCGTTCGCGCTCGCGCGAACGGTCGAGTATTTCCGGATACCGCGAAGCGTGCTAACGGTCTGCTTGGGTAAGTCCACGTATGCGCGCTGCGGCATCATCGTCAACGTCACGCCGTTGGAGCCTGAGTGGGAAGGGCACGTGACGCTCGAGTTCTCGAATACGACGCCGTTGCCGGCGCGGATCTACGCAAACGAGGGCGTTGCACAGATGATCTTCTTCGAGTCCGACGAAGTCTGTGAGACCAGCTACCGTGACCGCGCCGGAAAATATCAGGGTCAGACCGGCGTGACGCTGCCAAAGGCCTGAGCCACCCGCTTAGCACGGGCAGCCGTCGGTCAGCGGGTATCGAAGGCTGCGGTATCCGACGCCGTCCACTCGAACGACTCGAGTGAAAATGCGACCGGATCCCGATCAGGTCGGCGCTGCTCGATTCGCACAGCCTGATAGCCGAGCGTAGGCGCGATCCATACCGTCGTTTGTCGTGACGACTCGGCGCGCGAGTGTGTGACCGGGATGGCGTCGATCTCGCCAATCGGTGTCGACAGCTTTTCGGATCCGCCGCTATCGAACTCGTACGTGCGAAATTCGTCGGGATCTGCGACAGCATGACGCCCAGCGCGCTGGCCGTCGCGCAACGCGAGGCCGAGAGCGACCTTGACGCTCGCGCGATCCAATGCGCGCGGCGGTAACGGAAGGTCGGTCTGCTGATCACGATGACGGACCTCGAGCGCTGCGCCGGCCCAGCGAAAATCGAGACTGAGATTGCGACGGCCACGCCGGGTACCGTCCTCGTAGCGATACGACAGCGGTCTGACTTCGCCGCGCTCTACGCGAAACTCGCTGCGCTCGATGACCGGTTGCGGCGCAGCTAGTCGCAGCAGGAAGCCTTGGAATTCGGAGCGAGACTCGTAAACGTAACGGTCATTCGATGAATCGTAGGCGAGTGAAATCTCCGCCTGGCCAATCCGGTTCGTCCCTTCGAAGAGTCCATAGACGGCGCGATAGGCTCGTAGGCCGTCGACGCTCGGTTGCGCTGTCGCAGCCTTGCCATGTGCGAGGACCGCGATAGCCGCGGCACTGACCCAAAACCTGCAAGCGACGGGATTCATGCGCGTTGTTCGTCGATACGTAGTGGCTTGCTTAGCATCTCGTCGTCAATGATCACGGTGCCGTTGTCCCATTGCAGCCGACCCGTTGCTATCAACTCGACGGTGTGGGGCAGAATGATGTACTCACCGGCATGAACGCGCGCTGAAAGCGATTCCTCGCTGTCGCTGTCGTCGATCGCGATCCGGTACTGAATGACGGGCGGGCCACCGTCGAGCTCGGCGGTGACGAAATGCACGGTCGCGCCATGCTCGCGCTCGCCGGCCTCGATGACGCGGCGATGCGTATCCAGCCCTTTGAACTTCGGCAGCAAGGATGGGTGGATATTCAACATCCGCCCTTCGAATCGGGCTACGAATTCAGCCCCCAAGATTCTCATGAAGCCCGCCAGCACGATGAGATCCGGCGAAAAACTCGAGATCTCATCGGCGAGACTGCGGTCGAATGCGGATCTGTCCGCGTGACTACGAGGATCGACGTGCAAGGCCGCGATTCCTGCTGTGCGTGCTCGCTCAAGACCCCGTGCGTCTCGTTTGTCGCTGGCAACGGCAACGATCTCGTACGGCGCATCAGGTTGCGCCGCAGCATCGATCAGCGCTTGGAGATTCGTGCCTTCGCCGGAGACGAGGACGACGACGCGTAGCGGTCGTGCGTCGCTCAATCGACGTGAACGGCCTCGCGCTCGTCGGCGACGACTTCGCCGACGAGCCAGGCGCGCTCCCCGTTTGCAGCGAGGCTCGCGATTGCCGAGTCCGACGCATCCGCTGCAACGATCGCAATCATCCCGAGGCCGCAGTTGAATGTGCGCAGCATCTCGCGGTCGGATACGCCGGCGCTCGCGAGCCAGTCGAAGATCGCCAATCGCGGCCACGCGTCGCGCTTCAGCCGCACGCCGAGCCGGCTCGGCAACACCCGAGGGATATTCTCGAGTAAGCCGCCGCCGGTAATGTGGCACAGTCCGCGCACGGCGACGTCTTGCATCAGCTTGCCGACCGCGGACGCGTAGATGCGCGTGGGCTCGAGCAGATGCTCGATAACCCGGCGACCGTCGAGCTCGATCGCTGCGGGATCGCCGCTGCGCTCCAGAATCCTCCGAATCAGCGAGAAGCCGTTGGAATGCGGGCCGGACGATGCGATGCCGACGACGTGGTCACCGACGGCTATTCTCGATCCGTCGATGAGCCGGCTTTTGTCCACGACCCCAACACAAAAGCCAGCCAGGTCGTAGTCGTTGTCTGCGTGCGCGCCAGGGTGTTCCGCGGTCTCGCCGCCCAGCAACGTCGCGCCCGCGAGCTCGCAGCCGCGCGCAATGCCCGTGATGACGCGTGCGGCGACGTCGACGTCGAGTCGCGGCGTCGCATAGTAATCGAGGAAGAACAGCGGCTCGGCACCCTGCACGATGACGTCGTTGACGCACATCGCAACGAGATCGATGCCGATATCGTCGTGTGCATCGTGCTCGATCGCGAGTTTGATCTTCGTGCCGACGCCGTCGGCGCCGGCAACGAGAATCGGCTCCCGATACTGTTCTGTCGCGAGGCGAAACAAGCCGCCGAAGCCGCCCAGACCGCCGATCGCCTCGGGCCGCAGCGTGCGCGCGACGGCCGGGCGAATGCGCTCGACGAGCGATTCGCCGGCATCGATATCGACGCCAGCCGCCTTGTACGTTAAAGGGGGCGGGGAGGTCATGCTAATCGTGATCTCTTCGAGGACTCGGTGTCTGGGGAGTTCGTATAATATGCCAGCCGCGTGTGACCTGGACAGCCATGACGTCAATTCGAGCCCGACGATCCCTTCGCGCCACGACTCTGGGCGTATTGCGTGCGTGTGCGTTGGTTTTGCTGCTGGCCTGCCAAGGCCCGGCCGGTGCGGCGACGTTTCCGGACCTGTACGCGATCATCGTGCCGCGGGTCATCGGTGCCGGCCCCACAGCGCGCATGCGCAGCCAGAACGAAACGGTTCGCTTCGCGATGACGCAGCTGCTGACGCGCGTGACCGGTCGGCGCGACGCAGCGTTGGAGCCGGCGCTCGGCGGGCTTATAGAGCAAGCGCAGAATTTCGTCGAGCAGATTGGGCCCGTCGATCGTGACAATCTGATCGTGCGTTTCAATGCGACGAACGTCGAGAACGCGCTCGTGCGTCTCGAGCAGCCCGTCTGGGGCCCCGAGCGCCCGCTGACGCTCGTTTGGGTCGCAATCGATGCCGGCCTCGGTCGGCGCGAGTTGTTATCGGCGGAGTCACAGCTCGACGAGGCCATCGCGACGACCGAGCTGCTCGAGCAACTCAACGAGATTCGTGCCGAGTTCGCGCAGGTTGGCGACGAGCGCGGGATTTTGCTCGCGCTGCCGCTGCTCGATATCGAGGACCTGACGGCGCTGAGCTTTGCCGATGTGTGGGGCGGATTCAACGACCGCATTGACCGCGCATCGCAGCGCTATGCGCCCGATGACGTTCTCGTCGGGCAGCTGCGTCTGACGAGCTTCGGGGCGAGCGCGCGTTGGACGCTGCTGCGGGACGGGCGCCAAATTGCGGTACCCGGACAGACCGTGCGTGAGGGACTGGATGGCCTCGCGGATGTCTATGCGGCCGAGTTCAGCACTTTGGGCCGCGCCAGCACGGCGCTCGTGACGATTTCCGGCATCGACTCGCTCGAAGACTACGGCCGCGTTATGGCCTATCTCGAGTCATTGAGTGTGCTCGAAGCCGTGGCGCCCGACTCGGTCGTACAAGGCGCACTGCAAATTCGCGTGGATGTCCGCGGTGGTGAGCCTGCGCTGCGCCGTGTACTCGGGCTCGGCGAGGTACTCGAGCCGCTGCCCGAAGCTGAGGTGTTGACGTACGTGCTAAGGCCGTGAGGTTGCGACGGGCGCATGAGCTGGAAGTGGCTGCCTAACGCAATCTGCATCGTTCGCGTGCTGCTCGTTGCACCGATCGTGCTGATGCTGCTCGACGAGCGCTACATTGCCGCGCTCGTGCTTATCGCCGTAGCCGGATTCTCCGATGCGCTCGACGGCTTTCTCGCGCGGGCGTTCGATTGGCGGACGCCGCTCGGCAGCTTGCTCGATCCGGCCGCCGACAAGCTGCTGATCGTCAGCGTGTTCTTGACGCTCGCGTTTCAAGGCCTCGTGCCTCCGTTGCTGACGATCGTCGTCGTCGTGCGCGATGTCGTCATCGTCGGCGGCGCAGCGGCTTACCAATGGCTGATCGCGCCCGTCGAGGGTGAGCCGACCGTGATCAGCAAGCTCAACACGGCCTTCCAGCTGCTGTTCGTGCTGTGCACGCTGACGATTGCTGCCTTCGCTTGGCCGGCGGAGGTCATCTCGACCTTGCTCGGCGCCGCCGTGTTGTTTACGAGCCTAACCAGCGGTCTGAACTACGTCGTGGGCTGGGGCAAACGGGCACTGCGCAACCGCGCGTCGGCCGCGTGACTGCGCGGCAGTCGGCAGCCCAATGACCCGCCAGCTACCGTTGCCACTCGCGCTTGCGCCTCACGCACGTTACGAGACGTTCGTCGCTGGTGCCAACGATTCGGTGGTTGCAACGCTTAGGTCGCAAGTGGCAGCGGAAGTCATTTGGCTGTGCGGGGCCGAGGGCGTTGGCAAGACGCATTTGCTGCAAGCGGTTTGCGCCGCGGAGCCGCAACGCGCCGCGTACCTGCCGCTAGCCGAGTCCAAAGATCTCGATCCAGCGATGCTCGAGGGGCTTGGCGAATTGGCGGTCGTCGCGCTCGACGATATCGAGTCGATTGCCCCTGATCCGGCGTGGAATCGCGCGCTGTTCGAGTTCTACAACGAGCAGCAAGACCTCAACGGCCGTCTCGTCGTCGCTGCTTCGGTGCCGCCCGGTCGAGTCGAGTTCCAGCTGCTGGATCTTGCGTCGCGTTTCAGAGCGGCGAACGTCTTCCGCGTCGCGCCGCTCGATGACGCCGGGCTACTCGACGCGCTGCGGCTGCAGGCGCAGGCGCGCGGGCTCGAGCTGTCGGAGTCGGCCGGGCGCTATCTGCTATCGCGCGTCAAACGCGACATGCGCGGACTGTCGGCTTTGCTTGCGCATCTCGACAATACGGCGCTGGCTTCGCAGCGCAAGCTCACGATTCCGCTGATTCGTGATGCGCTATCGACGGGCGCTTGAGTGCTCTTTGAGTGCAATGAGCAGTAAAACGAGCTCAGTGGCGCTGGTCAGCGTCAGCCCGGTCGCGGCAAGTGTCGCACCGAGTGACGCGACGGTTTCGGCGAGCCCGACGCCGACGTAGAACACCATCGCGATCGCGAGCCACTGCATGGTGTAGCGCGAGCCAGCACGCAGTCCGCGATAACCGATCGCGAGCGGCGCGAGCCCGCCAAGCAGCATCGCCGCCATGCTCAGCGGTCCAGGCCCGACCGTCATTGCGAATCCGCAGACGCTTGCGGCAACGCCGAGATGGCAGAGGCGCAGCGCGCTCAAGATCGCTGCGTCGCTGCTGTGGTGCGAAGGCGGAGCGCGAACTGCGCGACGCGCTCACCAAGCGCACGGGCAATGGCCTGCTCGTCGTTCGTTACCGTTTTGTTCCAATCGGAGGCGATATGCGATGCACCGTATGGCCCGCCGCCGCTACGCGTTGCGTGAATCGCCGGATGCGTATACGGGACGCCGACCCACAACATGCCGTGATGAATCAGCGGTAACGCCATTGTGATCAGCGTCGATTCCAGCCCGCCATGCAGCGAGCTTGCCGACGTGAACACGCCGGCGGGCTTGTCGACGAGCGTGCCGGCGAGCCAAAGGCTACCCGTAGAGTCGAGGAAATGCTTGAGCGGGGCTGCCATGTTGCCGAAGCGTGTCGGGCTACCCATGACGAGTCCGTCGCACGCCTGGAGATCGGTGAGCCCGGCGTACGGCGGCCCGCTGTCGGGAATCGCCGGCTCCGTGGCCTCGTTGGTCGGTGATACCGGCGGCACAGTCCGAACGAGAGCCTCGGCACCCGCACTTTCAACACCGCGCGCCGCGTGCCGCGCGAGTTCCGCCGTGGTGCCCTTGCGCGAGTAGTAGAGCACGAGAACGCGGGCAGTCACTTGAATAGATCCAACACCTGCTCCGGCGGTCGGCCGATACGAGCAGCCGACTCGGTTTCGACGATTGGGCGCTGCATGATCTTCGGTTGCTCGGCAATCAGCTCAACGATCGTTGCGTCGTCGGCATTGGCGAGGTCGATGCCCGATTGCTTGAAAGCCTCCTCGCCGCTCCTCACGATGTCGCTAGCCGCGAGGCTGAGCTTGGCAAGCAGCGCATTCAGAGCGTCTGCATCGAGCGGTGTGCGTAAATACTCGATGACGTCGACATCGATGCCGCGATCCTCGAGCAACGCGAGCGTTGCTCGAGATTTCGAGCAGCGTGGATTGTGATAGATTCTAGGTTTCATTGGTAATGCATTGTGTTTAGGATATAAAATAAGAATAGAAACGAGCTACTGCAGAGCAAGCGCCCATGGCAGCCGGATTCTCACCGGCGCGACACAAAACTATCGCGCCGAATTCTTGACTGTCGCAAGATGCCCCTGCTAGCTTTCCCGTGTCGCCGACTGTACCGATCAGAATGATATCAGCCCGAGTCACCGTTGCCGGGGTAGCCGTGTTCACCTGCTGGCTGGCTGGATGCGCGACGTCTCCGCCGATCCAGGAAATGAGCGATGCGCGCCAGGCTATTGCGGCTGCTGAGCAGGCGCGCGCCGGCGATCTGGCGCCACAGACGCTCAGCGAGGCGCGGCGCTATCTGACACAGGCCGAGGAACGTATCCGCGAGGGTAGCTACGGCATTGCGCGCAGCGATGCGATCCGTGCCAAGACGCGGGCGATTTATGCGCTGCAGGCAAGCCAGGCCGTATTCGAGGAGGGCACGTCGCCCTAGATCCAACCGCACCTCATCGTTCGATGCGCTTTTGCATTGCCCAGTGACTCTCTGCCATTGATCGATTCGACACGCCGCTGCGTGCAGTGCGTCGTCTCCGGGCGCGTGCAAGGCGTCTGGTATCGCGCGACGACGCAGCGCAAAGCCATGGCACTCGGTCTCAACGGTTGGGTCAGCAATCTTCCGGATGGTCGAGTCGAGATCGTTGCCGCGGGGCCCGCGGCGGCGATCGCCGAGTTCTGCGGTTGGCTGTGGGAAGGCTCGCCGGCGGCGACTGTCACCGCCGTTGCCGTTGCCGACTATACCCAGCCAGTGCCCGGGGAGGGTTTCGCGACGCGTTGAAGCGCTTGACGTCGTCGCGGTGACAGACGCGTCGGGCTCAAGTTCGAAACCACTTCGTGCGCAATCGATCGATGACGCGGTCGGCGTACGTTCTGCGCCCGTAGCTGCCGTTGTAGCGTCCGAGGCCGCCGACCAAGTCGCCGTCCTCCATTTCGAGGTAGTACTTCAGGATTCGACATCCCAACAGAATGTTGAAGCTGACGTCGAACAGCTCGTTCTTGTCCTCGCGGCCGACTTCCCGGACCCAGAACGGCATGATCTGCATCAGCCCCAACGCACTCGCCGAGGAGATCGCATAGCGATCGAAATTGCTCTCGACATCGATGACCGCGAGCACGAGCTCGGGCGCGAGATCGGCGCGCGTCGCTTCGCGATGCACGATATTGAGGAGTCGCAGCCGCTCGTTCGGGTCGGGCACTTGGCGTGCGAGTCGGCGTGACATGTCGCTGAGCCAAACCTCTGCAGCAAATCGATCCTCAAAGCTCTCGGCGGCGCCGACGTAGTCGATCAGGATCTGTCGGAGGCGTGGGTCCACGCCGGAGCGCGCGTCGCGGGGGAGGGTCGTCTGTGCCGCGATCGGGGCGGCGACCGCGAACGCCAGCATGATGGCAATGCCTATGCCGCGGTGGCGCCGGTAGTTTGGTCTCGCGTTCATTGGCCGAGTCGCGCCATGAGCTCATCGACCGTGATCAGCTCCGGCTCCCCGGCGCTGCGCTGTTTGTATTCGATCTGACCGGCGTCCCAGGCCTTCTCTGCGATGACGACTCGGTGCGGAATACCGAGCAAGTCGGCGTCGGCGAACTTGAACCCGGGTCGCTGCGAGCGGTCGTCGAGCAGCACGTCGATGCCGGCTGCCGAAAGCTGGGCGTACAGCGACTCGGCCGCTTCTTTGACGCGGT
>JAHEEN010000199.1 GCA_024640685.1 Rhodospirillaceae bacterium | reverse complement strand
CGTGTGCTCGGCCGGATGCGTCGAGTCGCCGAACATCTCGCAGAAAAAGCCGTTGGGGTCGTAGTTGGAAAATAGACCGGTTCGATCTGTCGACATGGCGTATTTGTGGCCGATCTGGTTGACTCGTTCCGCGCCGGCTCAAGATACTCTAGGGACCGTGCCGTTGACAACGATTATTCGGACCGACGCGGAAACGCGGGGACGTCGTGTAAACTCGAGAACTTCTGCGGCTCGGCGTATCGCCATCGCTGCGACTCCTAGAGCCGCAGCAACTGCGCGCCGCAGCATTTCGAATGCTAGGTGCCGGTACCCGCTCGCCTTCAACTCGCAACGATCAAACTTTCGAACATCGGTAACAAACCATGCCTGACTATTTGTCATCGCTAGCGCTCGACCCGACGGCCTGGACGGCGCTCGGCGTTCTGATCGTCATGGAGGTCGTGCTCGGCATCGACAACTTGATCTTTATTTCGATTCTAACGAACAAGCTGCCCGAGGATCAGCGAAATAGCGCCCGCCGGCTCGGTATCAGCGCAGCACTCGTACTGCGTCTGCTGCTGCTCGGTGCAATCGCCTGGATCATCCGCATGACCGCGCCGGTCTTCGGTATTTTCGAGCACCAGTTCTCGTGGCGCGACTTGATTCTGATCGGCGGCGGCCTGTTCCTAGTCTGGAAGGCGACGATGGAGATTCATCACAGCGTCGACCCGGATCCGAATCCGGATATTTTCGACGCCCGCAGCGCCTCGCTCGGGTTCACGGCGGTTATCGTTCAGATTCTGTTGCTCGACGTCGTGTTCTCGTTGGATAGCATCATTACCGCGGTCGGCATGACCGAGCATGTCCCGATCATGGTCATCGCCGTCGTCGTCGCCGTGTCGCTAATGTTGCTCGCAGCAACGCCGCTCGCAAAGTTTATCAACGGTAATCCGACGATCGTCATGCTGGCGCTCGCGTTTTTGTTCCTGATCGGCACGACGCTGATCGCCGAGGGCTTCGGCGCGCACATACCGCGCGGCTATATCTATGCCGCGATGACCTTCTCGGCTGCCGTCGAGGCACTGAACATGCTGTCGCGTCGGGCTCGACGGAGGCGCGCCGCCGCGGCCCAAGGCGCCGGCTGAGCGACTAGCCGCAGCCGATAGGGGATCTCGCCGCTAACTCTCGTTGCGATACGCCGTCGTGCCGGGTGGCGGCTCGTACCAACCGGGGTCCGAGTAGTCGTCGGGCGCCTGATCTTCGCGAACCTTGAGCACCGTGAACATCCCGCCCATGCCGATCGGGCCGTGCGGGCCGCTGCCGGTCATCATCGGCAGCGTGTTCTCAGGCAACTGCATGTGCATCTCGGCCATATGCGCGCCGCCACGCTCGCCCATGACCATGTACTGCGGAATCAGCCGACGCAGCTTCTCCGCCGCCGATTCGAAGTCGACACCGATGTACGTCGGCACGTCGTGCCCCATCGCGTTCATCGTGTGATGCGTCTTGTGACAGTGGCATGCCCAGTCGCCCGGCGCATCGGCAACGAGCTCGATGTCGCGCATCTGGCCTACGCCGACGTCGACGGTGACCTCCGGCCAGCGCGCGGACTCGGGCACGCGGCCGCCGTCGGTGCCGGTGACCTCGAACGAATAGCCGTGCAGGTGAACCGGGTGGTTCGTCATCGTCAGGTTACCGATACGCATGCGCACGCGATCGCCCAGGCGTGCGACGAGCGGCGCGATCCCCGGAAACGCGCGGCTGTTCCACGTCCAAAGATTGAAATCGAGCATCGTATTGACGCGCGGCGTGAAGCTACCGGGCTCGATGTCGTACGCGTTCATGATGAAGACATAGTCGCGATCGACGGCATACGTAGCGACATCGCGCGGATGCACGACGATCGCGCCCATCATGCCCATCGCGATCTGCACCATGTCGTCGGCGTGCGGGTGATACATGTACGTGCCTGCACGACCCATCTCGAACTCGTAAACCCAGGTTTCACCCGGTTGAATCGGCGGTTGGGTCAATCCCGCGACGCCGTCCATGCCGTGCGGCAGGCGCATACCGTGCCAGTGAATCGTCGTGTACTCCGGTAGCCGGTTCGTGACGAATATTCGGACGCGATCGCCCTCGACACACTCGATCGTCGGCCCTGGCGACTGGCCGTTGTAGCCCCACAAATGTGCGGTCATGCCGGCCGCGATCTCACGCTCGACCGGCTCGGCAACGAGATGAAACTCCTTGACGCCATCACGCTCGCGCCACGGAGCGGACCAACCGTTCAGCGTGACGACCGGCTTGAACGGCCGTCCGCTCGACGGTGCAGGCGGTGGCTGCGTCGCGGCCGAATTACCGACCGGCGCCTCCGGCACCTGCGCAAGCGCCGATCGTGCAACGGCACTGGCGCCGAGCAATGCGCCGGCCGTTGTCAAAAATCCGCGTCGCGACACCATACTCTTATCGCATCGCGATCGGATGATCACGATCTCCGCTAATGCACATGATAGGCCGCTCCCGGTTGAAAGCCGCTGGCGCCCGGTAGCGCAGCAGCCGCCGGCGTGCCGACACCGGCCATCGAGCGCTGCAGCTCGACCTCCGCAAGCCAGAACTCACGCTCGGCATCGAGCGCGGCATTGACGGCATTGATACGCTCGGTGACGTCGACGACGAGATCGTTGACCCCGACGAGCATGCCGTTGTAGAGCTTCAGATACTCGCTCGAGACTCGCTCGGCAAGCGGCACGAGCGCGTCGCGCGCGTGGCGTGCCAGATCGTAAGCGCCGCGATATGCGAGCCACGCGGCGCGCACTTCGCCTCGCGCATTGATACCGGCCTCGCCTGGCAAGCCTTGCAGGCGCCCGGACTCGACGTCGAAACGCTGCGCGACGGCCCGCGCCTCGAGGCCGTCGGGACCGACCGGCGCCCTAGGCAGGTCGGGCAAGCGCTCCGGCAAGCGAATGCGCTCTGCCTCCGGTCCCCATAAGCCTATCGTCTGCACCAGCGTCTCGCGGGCGAGGGCTGCGGCGAGCTGCACGGCCGTCAGATGCGCGACGGAATCCGCGTAAAGCGTTTGCGCCCGCAAGCTCTCGAGCTCCGATGCATTACCGACGTTGCGCATGCTCTCCATGATCTCGCGGCTCGCCTCGGTCGCGACCACGACGTCCTCGAAGTAGCGCACGGCTTGTCGCGCGGCGACGGCACTGACCCATGCGCGGCGCGCCGTGAACAGTAATTCCGCTACCTCATCGGCGGCTTGCACGCGCGCGGTGCGCTCCTCGAAATCGAGAGCCGGCTCGAACGCCGCAACGCTGAGCCAGCTCAAGACATTGACGGACAGCCACCGCTCGATTCGCGTGTCCATCGTCGCCCGCGCGCGTCCACCGTTGAAGTCCGGATTGATCGTATGCGCCGCTACGAGCCGGTCGAGATTCTCGAGGTTCAGCGTCTCGAGCGCGCGGTCGACGGCCGGATGATGCAACAGCGCGATCTCGGCGGCGGCCTCGGCCGTCATCACGGCTGAGATCAGCTCGTCTTCCCGCTCGCTCCAGCGTGCGAGCATCGCCTGCTGCTCGGGGGTCAATTCGACCGGCGCGGCCAAGCCGCCACCGGCTGTTGCCGGCACGCTCGATGCGCAGCCGCTGATAGCTAGCGCCACGGATACGATCCCCATGACGACGGCTCCTCGAACGGAAGCGCCGCGGATGACGACGTCCATGGTCAGTGATGTTGGGTCGGCGTGTGCTGGCCCGCCCCCGGGTGCTCGGCATGATCGGCCATGGGCGGCGGCGAGTTCGAGAAGCGCGTGCGCCAATCGGCGCGCGTCGTCCGCAAAGACGTATAGCGCCGCGCCGCGCCGTCGAATGTCAGCACGGCGGGCGGCGTATTCGGGTCGGCCGCCTCGACGCCTTCGGAATGCGCCATCGCGATCGTCGGCGCGGCGCTCGCCATTAGCAGGAGCGCAACGCCGACAATTCGACATGGATAGGCCACTACGCTCACTGCAGATCGACGATCTCGCGCGCGGGACCGGTCAGCTCGACGATATGCAGACCGGTGTTTGCTCGGTCGGCCGCATAGACGTAACCGCGATTGTCGACCTCGAGGTTGTTCGTCTGGATCGCCGTCTTGCAGCGCTCCTCACCATCGACGTTGATGCATCGCTGCGTCGTGCGCTCGGTTGTCGCGGGAATGTAGTAACCGACTTCCTTCGGAGTGAACGGATCGCGAATGTCGACGGCGCGGATTCCGGCGTTGAAGTACGCGAGGAACACGATCTTGCCGTAGAACAGCGGGTCCATGCTCTCGTTCGAGGAGTGCGTGCCGAAACGACCACCGCGCTCGCAGAAGTTACCGCTCTCCTCGGGCACCTGGAAGTTTGCGACAGGCCACGGTTTCGTCTCGTCCGTGATGTCAACCATATACATCATCTGGCGGTTCTCGGTGCACTCGTTGCGCAGCGCCTCGCCGATGACGAGCAGCATATCGCGCGTGCCGCCCTCGGTGTTGTCCTCGAACTCGGGCACTTCCATGCCGAGGACGGGAAACGCCGTGTGCGCGCCGAGTCGCGGCCCCGTGTACATCGTCGTGATGACCGGATACTCGAGGTTCTCGTCGGTCGGCTCGAACGGGTCGGCGACGGCCGGGTTGCCGCGCAGCAACCGTTCACGATCGACGATCTGAATGACGCCGTTCAAGAACGTGCCGTAGCCGAAATAGATGCGGTCGCCGACGGCTATCGGGCCGTGCAAGTCGTAGTCGGCCATCTCTTCCTGGCGCGGCGAGCCGGGCTGTTGGCCGGGTAGGCCAAAATTTCGAATGAAGCGAGGCTCGGCCGGGTTCGACAGGTCGTAGACCTGCGTCATGCGGCGCGTCGCCCAACCCTCTACGCCCGAAACGAGGTATGCGATACCGGTATCGCACTCCCACCAGTTTTTGTGCGTGTCGACGAGGCTGTTGCCCTGCTCGATCAACGCGACGAGCTCTGGGTCTTCTGGACTCGTGACGTTCCAGATCTCATGACCCTGTCTGCCGACCGCTCGCAGTAGATAATGCGCGCCAGCGGCACCGTTGGGCAGCTCGTCGCCGGTGCAAGCACGCACCATCTGCGCCTCGCTATCGGGACCAAGCAAATCAGTGCCCGGGATATGGTGCAGATAGACCGGACTTGACGGATCGGTAACGTCGAGGATCGACGTGCCGTTGCCTTCCTCTTGACCGGTCAACGGGTTCAAATGGATGCCCGCGTGATGACCGACGTAGGCGATATAGCGGCCATCCTGCTCGTGCACGATCGGCTGATAGGCGCTACGCCCCTGCAGATCGTTGAAGCCGACGAGCTGCATATTGAACGCTTCGGCCCCGGTAACCTGCGCGTGAGCACCAACAGCTACGAGACCGAGCGCGACGCCAATGCCCGTCGTGAGCGAATGACTGATCGTCGTTCTTGGGAGCATGCCCCCTCTCCTTTTTATAGTATGGACCGCGGAGCTAGACTCTCCGGGACGAGTTCGCGCATGTCAAGGCCCTATGTACGCGTATCCTGACGTAAATTGACCTCGGTTGCCGGTGCTGAGTTCCCCCTCCCGTTAGCCATTGCCTCGCGCACTTTGACGAGCAGGTTCGCGACGTTGAACGGCTTCTGGACGACTCCGAGGACCTCGCCGCGATGAAAGCGGCCTAGCGTCGCACGCTCGGTATAACCGCTGCTCAAAACGATTCGAACGTCCGGACAAAGCGCTTTGAGCTCTCTGACGACCTCCTCGCCATCGAGCTTCGGCATGTTCAGGTCGAGCAATACGCAATCGATCGAGTCGGCGTGCTCGCGGAAGCGCTCGACGGCTTCGAGTCCATCGGCTGCCTCGATGACGTCGATGCCCGCTGACGCGAGAATTTTCGCGGCAACTTTACGAACGCCCGGCTCGTCATCGACGACGAGCACCCGACCGGGCGCTTGCGCATTC
>JAHEEN010000198.1 GCA_024640685.1 Rhodospirillaceae bacterium | reverse complement strand
GCCTATCGCCCGGACATCGATTTCGATCTCGTCGCCTGCGACCCCGACAACGCGCGGCGCTTTCGAGGCCCGTGAACCGGTAAAATTCCGGCTCGCATTTCATTGACAAGGAGAACCCCGCCGATGCGTCCCGACGAGCGACTCGAATATTCCGCGATCATCGATCGCCCGGTACCTACGCTGCCCGGCGGGGCACGGATGATCGTCTGGACGATCGTCAACGTCGAAGTCTGGGATAGCACGAAACCCCAGCCGCGCACGGTCATCACGCCACCTGCCGGCGGTTCGCCGATTCCCGACGTGCCGAACTGGGCCTGGCACGAGTACGGCAATCGCATCGGCTTTTGGCGCATGAAGGAAGTGCTCGATGCGTTCGACGTGCCGACGACGCTGGCGCTGAACGGCCTCGTCTGCAAACACTACCCGCGAATCGCCGAGGAGGCACACAAAGCCGGCTGGGAGTTCATGGGTCACGGCTACTCGCAGCTAAGCATGCAGAAAGTCGAGGACGAGCGCCTCGACATTCAAAAGACGCGCGACATCATCAAGGACTTCACCGGCAAAGCGCCGCGCGGCTGGCTCGGTCCCGCGCTGACCGAGACCGACGAGACCGTCGATATCCTCAAGGAGGAAGGCTTCGACTACGTCGCCGACTGGGTGCTCGACGACCAGCCCGTCGAGCTCAAAACCCGCGCCGGCAATCTCGTCAACATCCCGTACACGCAGGAAACGAACGACGTCGCGATGATGCTGATCCAGCACCACAAAGCTTCGGAATACGCCGACCGCGCGCTCGATCAATTCGAGACGTTCTACGAGGACTCGCTGAAGTCTCCTCGGGTCATGGCGCTGCCGTGTCATCCGTACATCGTCGGCGTACCGCATCGTATCAAGTACTTCCGCAAGATCTACGAGACGATTCGACGCAAGCCCGGCGTGTTGTTTTGGACCGGCTCGCAGATTCTCGACTGGTACTTGAGCACGAAATAGCACGATGACCGAATGCGGCGCAGCGTGCCACAGACCGCAATCGTTGCGGCGCGGGCGAATCGCAGCGCTGCTCACGCTCGCCGTATCGCTGTTCTGTTCAGCGGTAGCCGCGCAGGTACCGATGAAGATCGGCCACGTCGTCCCCGGCATCGCGCCGCGCGGCCAAGGGGCGAGCCAGGTTGCCGAGCTCGTCAGCGCCGATCCGCGTTGCGACATCGCTGCCGCCGTGTTCCCCGCGAGCCAAATCGGCGGCGACACGGACCTAATCGAGGGCCTGCAGATCGGCGCTATAGAGATGGTAGTCCTGCCGGGGTCGTTCCTCGTCGGCTTCCAACCGCTGATCGGCGTGCTCGATTTTCCGTTCTTCTTTCCACCGCGCTTCGAGGATCTGATGCGCGTGCACCGTAGCGATGCGATGCGTGACGTGCTCGATACGACGACCGAGAAAGGCATCGTCTCGCTCGCAATCTGGCACACCGGCTACAAGATCTGGACGAGCAATCAGCGGCCTCTGAATCGCTACGAGAATTTCGCGGGGCTCAAGGTACGCGTCATGCCATCGATGATTCTCAAAGAGCAGAGCCGCTTGCTTGGGCTGACGCCAGTCGGCATGCCGTTCGCCGAAACCTACAGCGCGCTGCAGAACGGCGCAATCGACGCCCAAGAAAATTCGATCGCCACGAATTTCTTCATGAAGCTACACGAAGTGCAGTCGTTCGCCGCAATCACGAACCATGGCTTGCTCGACAACGTCGTCATGGTGTCGAAACGTTGGTGGGACGAGCGCAGCCCCGCGTGCCAAGTCGCAATCCGCGAGGCCGTCGACGCGGGTGGTCGCACGACGGCAGCGTTGACGAACTCGGTCATCGACGAGTTGGCTCTGCCGGCGTTCGAGGACCGCGGACTGACGATTGTCGCGCCTACGCCAGTGGAGTGGAACGCGCTGCGCGACGCGGTGCTGCCGGGGATCGAGCGAGTGTATGTCGGGCGCACCGGCGAGCGCGGCCGTGCGCTCGTCGACGGGCTGCGCGCCGAGATCGCGGCAGTCACTCAATGAAAACCGTCACGCGAACGCTCGAGAGCGCGCTTCAGCATGTCGACAGCATCGTGCGCGCGATCGTCGTGACGGCACTGCTAGCGATGACGGCCGTGCTGTTCCTGAACTCGATCGGCCGCAGCGTGTTCAATCTCTCGTTTGTCGGCGGACCTGCGCTCGGCCGTTTGCTTGTCGTTTGGCTGACGTTCCTCGGCGCCTACTTAGCGGTTCGCTCCGGCACGCACATCTCGGTCGATGTCGTCCAACGCATACTGCCCGAGCGCTGGCTACGGAGGCTGGCGATCGTCGTCGGCATCGCCGGTGCGGTCACGAGCGCAGTCATCGCCTGGCTAGGCGCAGCGTTTACATGGACGCGGATTACATTCGGCCAACTTGATCCGATGCTCGAAATCTCCTCGGCCTGGTTTTATCTACCGGTACCGCTCGGCGCCGCGTTGATGACGGTCGCGTTTATTCAATCCGCACTGCAATCCGCCTGCGAATCGACGGACGGCACGCACCCCGACGCGCCAGTGAATCGATAATGCCCGTTGCGCTGTTTGCCTTCGTCGCATTCTTTCTGCTGCTGATCTCAGCGCCGGTCTTCATCGCAATACTGGCGCCGACGCTGCTTACATTCGAGCTCTTCGGCCCGCCGGTGCCGACGATGGCGCTCGCGCAGCAGATGATGCAAGGCATCAACAAATTCAGTCTGCTCGCGATTCCGTTGTTCCTGTTCGCCGCCGACATCATCTCGCGCGGCGAGATCGGCAGCCGCTTACTGGCGTTAGTCGAGGCCAACGTCGGGCACCTGACCGGCGGTGTCGCGATCACAACGGCCATCACATGCGCGTTGTTCGGCGCAGTCGCCGGCATCGGCCAAGCAGCAATCGTCAGTATCGGGCCAATTATCTACCCGGCGCTCGTCAGGCAGGGCTACAGCCGCGGCTTCGCAGCGGGCTTGATTCTATCGGCATCGACGCTGGCGATGCTCGTACCGCCAAGCGTCGCAATGATTCTCTATTCGCTCGCGACGACGAGCTCAGTCGGCGGCGTTTTTCTCGCCGGCTTGAGCGCCGGGCTCGTATTCATGCTGTTGCTGACGATCTACTGTTACGTCTACGCGCGCAGCCGCGGCGTCGGCCGACAGCCGCGCGCAACATGGCGCGAGCGGCTCGAGTGTCTGCGCCGCGCCGGCTGGTCGCTCGGACTGCCGGCCATTATCTTCGGCGGAATCTATGCGGGCACGTTCACGCCAACCGAGGCCGCATCTGGCGCGTGCGTATACGCGCTGATCGTCGAGACGATCGTCTACCGCAAGCTCGGCTGGCGCGATCTCTACGACGTCACGGCACACTCTGCCGTAATCATCGCGTCGTTGTTGATCCTACTGACGGCGGGCTCGGCAATGGCCTATTTCCTGACGCTGCAAGCCGTCCCGCAAACGATCGCCGAGCTCATGGGCGGCACCGGCGTCGGTGGCGTGCTAGCGTCGATCAACATCGTGTTCTTGATCACCGGCATGTTCGTCGACCCGAACTCGGCAATCATCGTTCTGACACCGCTGTTCTCCCCAATTGCGACGTCGCTCGGAATCGACCCACTGCAGCTCGGCGCGATCATCGTATTGAACGTAGCGATCGGCATGATCACGCCGCCATTTGGCATCAACCTGTTCGTCGGTGTTGCGACATTCAAGCTGCCGTACGTCGAGGTCGCACGGAGCTTGCTGCCGTTCATTGGCATCGCGCTCGTCGCACTGGTTCTGATCAGCGTCGTACCAGCGCTGACGACTTGGCTGCCGCGAATCGTCGGCCTCTGAAAACGAACGGTCGTCCGACGTCGGCGCTTGGAGCGACACCGTAAACGTTAGCGCGATGGGGCGATCATCCCATCATACGCAGAAGCCAGAAAGTTGGCGGCCGCTCGAGGCGAGCCACCCATCTGGCTTATACGTCGGTTTATTACCCGATCTCGAGGGGATCGTCGACTTCGACACCCAGATAACGAATCGTGCTTTCAATCTTTGCGTGGCCTAGGAGTAGCTGCACGGCGCGAAGATTTTTGGTGCGTCGATAAATCATGGACGCTTTGGTGCGTCGCAGTGAGTGCGTACCGTAGATGGACGGATCGAGGCCGATATCCGACAACCAGGATGACAACAGTCTCGCGTATTGGCGTCGAGAGATATGCGGTGACGATTGGATGCGACTCGGAAATAGAAAATCGCCGCTCGTCAGTCTCCGATGGTGAATCCAGGACGCCAGGGAGACGCGAGTCTGCTCGGTGATCTCGAACTGAACAGGGCGTCCGGTTTTCTGCTGCCTGATGCTGGTGCGTGAGGCGATTCGGCTGGAATGGCAGATATCATGAACACGCAGCGCTTCAAGATCACAGCCGCACAGCTTGCTGTCGATCGCCAGATTGAATAGAGCGAGATCACGGAGCCGGCCAGCCAGCTGCAGACGGATGCGAATCGCCCAGACCTCCTTGAGCTTCAACGGAGGTTTCTGGCCGACTAGTTTCCTCGGTCTGCTCGAATTTGGTCGCTGTCTAAGTCGATTAATGGAAAACATCGGCTTCTCCTTCTAGTTATGGGAGAGCCGAGTGTCTCGAATGCGCAGCATTTCGGCCGGTCAATCGAGCCGTGTTAGGATTCTGACGACTGCACCAAGTTGGCCGGAAGCGGACGTCGCGCAATATCCCGACGATAGCTGGATAAGATGGTTCAAGAACATAATCAGCAAGCCGCTCAAATGTGGAGCCATGGGGGCCGCGCCTATGACTTCATCTCTTTTGGAATCTCGGACGCCCTTGCCCACGCCGCGCAGCGATTGTGGCCAGAGCCTGGGGAGAAAATCTTAGACGTAGCGACTGGAACAGGCTGGTCTGCCCGTAACTTGGCGAGTCTCGGTGCAAAGGTTACAGGCATAGATATTGCGGACGATTTGCTGGAAGCAGCCCGCGCGCTTTCGGCGCACATCGAGCCTAAGATTTCCTACGAGCACGCGGATGCGGAGGCGTTACCGTTTGGTGATGCCAGTTTCGACGCAGTTGTATCGACGTTTGGAGTCATGTTCGCACCAAATCAAGAGCGAGCTGCCTCGGAATTGGCGCGCGTCTGTAAACCTCGGGGGCGAATTGCCCTGGCGACGTGGGGACCGGGTGACTACGCAGCTCAGCTCTTCGCACTAGTAGGAAAGCACAGCGGCGCGCCGCCGCCAGAAGTTTCGCCGCTCGAATGGGGGGTTCCAGAGCGAGTCGAGGCATTACTAGGCACCCACTTTGATCTCGATTGCAGCGTGGAGATGACAACTTTTTTCGCCCCGGACGGCAAAGCCGTTTGGAGCAAGTTTGCCGTAGGATTCGGACCGATTCGAACATTAATCGACAACCTTGACGATGCCTCTCTTGCAGCGTTTCGGGAAGACTTCGTTGCGTTCCACGAGAAGTATCGGTCTGGTAATGGACTCCGAATCGATCGGAAATACTTGCTTACGATGGGGGTTCGTCGGTAGACGAGATCTGGGGTCCGCTCCTGGCCGTACTTCGCCGTAACGAATCACGTTAACGTTGCCGATATCGACGTCTCGAACCTACCCCAAAGCGGTCGTAGCGCCGAGAGTCGAATCGTTAACGTAGATTAACGGAGAAAAACGGCCCGAAAGCCGACATCCCCGTGGTATGTTCTCAGTATTGCGCGGACGGCTTAAGGTGGCTGGAAGCGGACGGTCGCTGTTTCGCTAAACTATAGCTTGCTCGAGCGATTCGAGAATAAGAGTGAAGAAGATCGATCTCGGCCAATTGACCAACACGGTTGCCAATCTGGGCGTAATAGCTGGAATCGTGTTCCTTGCCATTGAGATTCGCCAGAACAACATATTGATGCAATCTCAAACTCGGTTAGAGATTGCCCGCGAAACCTCCAG
>JAHEEN010000032.1 GCA_024640685.1 Rhodospirillaceae bacterium | reverse complement strand
GATCGATGCCGATCCCGTGGCGATCGTCGGCGCGACCGATGACACGCTTGTGACGGTCGATGAGTTTGGCGATATCGTATCGTGGTCGCTTGCCGAGGCCATCGCCGGAGTTGCGCGCGGCCGTTTCCTCGGGGTCACGAGCGATCCTCAGAGCCTCAGTCTCAGCGATGACGGACGCTCGGTCGCGTATCTCGCGGCCAACGGTCATGTGGTCGTCAGGGACACCGAGAACGAGGCCGTTCGGCTAATTGCCCGCGTGGCGGCCAATGATGGGCCGACACGAACGCAGCTTGCACCGGATGGCTCGGCGCTCGCGACGGCCAGCGAGTCTGCGCTGCGGTTGTGGACGGTCGCGGCTGGTCGGCCAGTTGTCGAGTCGCGCGTCGGGATCTCGGCAATCGCGCTCGACGATGCCGGTCAAGTTGTCGTTGTCGGTTACCGTGACGGACATCTGCAGATTCGCACCGCAGCGCAAATCGACGAGCGCGTCGATGCGATCGAGGACATAGCCTATATCGGGCATGGCGGTGCGATTGTGGCGCTGGCCGTCAACGCAGCTCAGGGTGTCATTGCAAGCGGCGCTCGTGACGGTGTCGTGCGGCTCTGGCAGCTCGCGACCGGCGCGCCGCGGACACCGTATTTGCGCCACCCCGATGGCCCGATCAATGCGCTTGCGATCAGTCGCGATGCAGGGTTGATTGCCAGCGCGGCAGCTGACGGTGCACGGCTCTGGACGGCGGAGACGGGCGAGCTCGTCCGTGCGATTCCAGCTAACCAGGCGGCACTATCTGTTGCGATCTCGCCCGACGGCACCGCGGTTGCGAGCGGCGATGCTGCCGGCAACGTATTTGTGACGTCGCTTGCGAGTCGAGACTCACCGTCGGCCGCGCGCGCCCAGGCTGCGGTCATAGCGCTCGCGTATTCAACGGACGGCACGCGCCTTGCGAGCGGCGATCGATCGGGTCGTGTGCAGCTTTGGGATGCACAGACCGTCGAGCCGCTCGGCCCGCCGCTCGTGCTGCCGCAGGCGGCACGGTGGCTGGCATTTAGCGACGATGGTGCGCACTTGACGGTCCAGACCGATCACTGGATACACCGCGTTGCCTTTGCCGGTGCTCTAGCCGCTATCGAAAGTAGCCGTATGATCGGCGTCGATCGCGCGACCGGAGCGCCGATTGTCGCTGGATCCGACGCAGTGCGCCTCGTCGGCGGTCGCGAGCGCGGCGTCGCCGAGGTCGAGGACGTCGTCTGGCAAGGCTTCGGCAGTGGCGTAACCGCGATCGTGGACTCTGCGCAAGAGCGCAGCTGGCAGCACGTGCTGCAGCTTGAGATCGACTCAAACGCCGACATCGTCGAGGTCGAGTACTGAGCGCATCCGAGCGCGATCAAATCTGTGAACTAGGAACGCGGATCCGGGCCGAAATCGCGTTATCGTTCGTTGCAGAGGCGTTATGTAACGGCTCTCTGATAGCTAATGAGCATGTGCAGTGGTGCGAGTGGCGGGGTACTTCGACGCAATGAAAGTGACGACGGGCAATCTGGGTGTTTTATCGCTTGCCACGTTTGTGCTGGTTGCGTGCGTCGAGGAGCCGCTGCCGAGAAGCTTTGTCGAATTCATGGAAGACTCGCTCGCCAGGGAAGGCGTTCTCGCGCGCTGCAATGCTGATCGGGCCGCGACTGCCGAGGATATCGAGTGCGTCAACGCGCGCCGGGCGGCAGCCGCGATCGCGGCGCAGGCCGACGAGGGTCAGCGCGAGCGACTCGAGGCGCAATCGGAGGCGCGGCGACTCGCTGCGCGGCAACGCGCGGACGCGCAGATCGAGGCCGAGCGGCAAGCCGTGTTGGCGGCCGAAGCCGAAGAGCAGATGGCCTACGAGGCGCAGTTCGACAACACCGGAATGCCGCAGGTCAGCGCCCCCGAAGCCGTCGTGCCGGATCCGGCGCCGATCGTCCCCCCCGCCGAGACGAGCCCGGGTGCCGATTTGCTAGAGCCTGTTACGCTGCCAGCGTCGATTCGTCCGCCGCTGACGACGATCAATCTGCCGCGCGGGGCCAAGCCCATCGAGTATCAGGCGCCCGCGCCCGAGCTTCAGGAAATCGAGCTGCCGAGCCGCTTGAAATCGCTCGACTGACCCTCGGGCTGAGTCCGCTTCAGTTCGCCGGTGCGCCGCCGCCCAGCGGATAGATGATAGCTTCCTCGCGTTGTCCGCCCGCATCATCTGGCGGCGCCGGCTGCTGTCCACCGCTCGCGGCCTGCGTCAGGCTGACGAGAAGTCGTCTGACCGATGCGGGCGTCGCGAAGTTTTGCGCCTGCAGCGGCTGAGCACTGCTACCGAGTGGATAGAAGTTCGTGTTCGCTGCAACGTCGATGCCGATTCGCGTGCCTTCCAGCGAAGCTCCTGCGAACAAGCCGCGACCATTCGTGTAGGCGTAAACTTCGCTCGTGAACGTTAAGTCCGTCGTCGCCTGCGTTGCCTTGCCGACGGGGCCTGCGGTCACGGCAGCATCGCCGCCGAGCGTGAACTTGCCTCGACCGATATTGCTCACGGAGCGATCACTGCCGAACACGAGCACGATATCGGTCGATTCGACGCCGATCTGCGCGCCGACGCTGCCGCCTGTCAGCGTGATAAACGACGGGTTGGTCCACTCGCCGTCGTCACCTCGGGTGACGATGAGGCCGCGCCCGCGCCGGCCGCCGAAAATGAAACCGACCCGCACGGCGCCGGGTATCACTGCGATGCCCCGCGCCTGGCGCAGCAGCGCCGTCGGAATCGCCGTCGCCGGGTCGCTCATTAGCGTCTGCAGGACGGCGCCAGCGTTCGTCAAACGCGCCTCTTCGACCGATTGCGCGACGCACGGGCTGCCAAACAACGTGCCTATCGTCAGGAGGCCAAAGCTCAGTGTGCGCATCGCGCAACCTCAAAGGGACGTGGGCGGTGAATCTTAGCAAGAACCGCGCAGCTGCGTGCGTCGCGGACGTCGGCGGGCTCAAGTCCCCAGTGGTGGCATCGGACAGCCGAGGCTCGCAGCGATTCCGCGCGCAAGCTCGATCTCGTCGATCGTGATCCGCCTATCGTTGTGGATGCACGTGACCATGCCGAGCAATAGCCGCTGCTTGAGCTTCGGCCGCAATCGCTCGAGCCGTGCAAGTGCCGCGTCGATCCGATCGAGCCGCCGCGCGTCTTCGAGCGGCACGAAGTTCGGTTCTGGCTGCTGCGACGATCCGCTCAGCACTTCACCGATACCGGCACGGTACGCCTCGAGCGCCGCTTCGGGATCATCGTGACCGTAGGCCGATACGCAGCGCAGCAGCGCGCGTGCAGCCTCGTTGGCCGAGCGCATTGGCCGGGCCGCAGTCGCTGCAGCGCTGCCATCCATTTCGGCGCCGAGATAGCTCTTAAGCACGCGCACCAAGACAAAGTCGAACAGCCGCATGCCGTCGTTGCTAGCGACGAGACGCTCGAGTAGCTCGACGACGAATCCGAGTTGCTCGGCCGGACGTTGGCGTAGCGCCGGGACCGCGAGCTCGAGTATCGGTAGCCGATAGCGGTCGCCGAGCCTGTGGAGCTCTGCAGCAAAGTCGCGGCATCGATCGGCTCGCTGCGCACCGAGCTGGCGTGCCAGCAAATCCAATTGCGCGCTCTGAGCCGCGGCGTCGGGGCTGAGGCCCAGTGCCAGGACTAGCAGCAAGCTCAGCTCCCGCGAATGCGCGGCGTGATCGATAGTCTCCGGAATAGCTACGAGCAGCGCCGTGGCCGTATCGTGCGGCGCTATTTGGCCGACGCGCTCTACGATTGCGGCATCCGATGCGGGCAGTGCCGACGGGCTTACGCTGAGGCGGGCGACCGACTCGTCCGCGGCATGCCCGCGCGGCAGGATGTCGTCGCGCTGCGGGTAGTCGCCTGCGACGAACGATGGATCGAGCGTGCGAATCCGCTCGTCGAGCGGCGGGTGCGTAGCGAACCAGCCGCGAAACGCGCGAGCGCCGCGCGTAAACAGCATGTGCGCGACTTCTTCACTGTTGCGCGCATCGATGCTGCCGCCATAGCCGCCAATCTTCTTCAGAGCATTCGCAAGTCCATCGCGATCGCGCGTGAATTGCACGGCTGACGCATCGGCCAATAGCTCCCGCTGGCGGGATACGCCGGCTTTGATCAGACGGCTGAAGAACAGACCGACCGCACCGATGATCGCCAGAGCGATGCCGATCGCAATGACGATCATGCCGGCATTGTTCGAGCGGCTGCGGCGCTGGAACCGGACACTGCGCATCAGCCAGCGGCCTGTCATCGACAGCGCGAGAATGCCAAACGAGAAACCCATCAGTTGCTGGTTGAGCCGCATGTCGCCGTTCAGGACATGGCTGAACTCGTGCGCGACGACGCCTTGCAGCTCAGCGCGCGTCAATCGGTCGAGCGCACCGCGCGTAACGGCGACCGCCGCGTCCTGAGGCGTCAATCCTGCAGCGAATGCATTGATGCCGCCCTCGTGCTCGAGCACGTAGATTTCCGGCACCGCGATCCCCGATGCGATCGACATCTCCTCGACGATGTTGACGAGTCGGCGCTCGAGTGGATCGTTCGTCGACGGTGAGACCTCAGTGCCGCCGAGCAGGTGTGCGACGCGGCCGCCGCGGCTACCGAGAGAGACGATTCTGTAAAGGCTTGCAAGCGCGATAAATGCGGCCGTGACCACCGCGATGAGCGCCAACAGCTCGGCGTTCGCCGTGAGCCATTGCGCGGGTGCTAGCGGCTCCAAGCCATTCGTCTCGTAGGGACGCTGATAGAACGAGAGTGCAATGCCCGCGACGAGCGTCACCGCGGCGACGGTCGCAAGCACTGCAAGCGCGAAAAGCAGGATCAGTGCTCGCGTGTTGCGTCGCGATTGCTCTTGGCGAGCGAAGAAATCCATGCGGCTGCGCTGTCGCGAATCGAGCTAGGCGTTGTCGCTCCAATCAGCTGAATGCGACGCTCGGAGCCTCGCGCTTTTGCTCGTCGCCGATGTCGAGGAACTCGGAGTGTTTGAAGTTGAACGTATTTGCGACGACGTTGCTCGGGAAATTCTCGCAGGAGTTGTTGTAGGACATGACTGAGTCATTGAAGGCCTGGCGGGCGAATGCGACCTTGTTTTCCGTGGACGCGAGCTCTTCTTGGAACTGCAGCATGTTCTCGTTGGCTTTTAGGTCCGGATAGTTCTCGACCAATGCAAACAATCGGCCTAGCGTGCCGCCGAGCGTCGTTTCGGCCGCGGCGAGGGCCTTGATCGCGTCCGCGTCGGCTGGATCGGCCGACGCTTGCTTCAGGCCCGAAACGGCTGAGTTGCGCGCCTCGATGACGGCCTCGAGCGTCTCGCGCTCATGCGCCATGTAGCCCTTGACGGCTTCGATCAGATTGGGAATCAGGTCGTAGCGGCGTGTGAGCTGGACGTCGATTTGTGCGAACGCGTTGCGTACGCGGTTGCGGAGATTGACTAGGTTGTTGTAGATGCCGATGGCCCAAAACGCGATGGCCACTATAATGGCGAGACCTATCCAAGTTTCCATGAAGGTGCTCCTGAGGATGACCGCGGACGACAGAATACGATGTCGACAACGCCGCGAACAGCGACGGAGTTCCGGGTTTGGCGCATTGTGTGCGGTCTTTGTCGGCGTCGTCGGTGCGTCGGCTGCACATGCGGAGTGGCTCGGTGACTCGTTGGACTTGATGGGTACGCGGGTCTCGGTCGACCTGTGGGCCGACGACGAGGCCCGTGGCCGCGCGCTCGTCGCTGCCGTGCTCGACGAATACCGTCGAATCGACGCGGCTATGAGCACCTATAAGAACACCAGCGAGCTGTCGCTTGTCAATCGTGAAGCCTCCGATCGCCCGATCTCGATCAGCGCAGAGCTCTTCGAGCTAGTCGAGGACGCGTTGGAGCTATCGATGTTGAGTGCTGGTGCGTTCGATATCACGTATGAGAGCGTCGGTTATCTCTACGATTTTCGTGCGCGCAACCGTCCGAGTCGAACGGAGATCGATACTCGGCTCGGTACGATTGACTACCGCCTCGTCGTGCTCGAAGAAGCATCGCGATCGATTCGCTTCGCCCGCCCGGGCGTGCGCGTCAATCTCGGTGGCATCGCCAAGGGCCATGCGGTCGAGCGCGGTGCGGCGTTACTGCGCAACTCAGGCATACGCCACGCGATGCTGACGGCCGGCGGGGATACCCGCGTGCTCGGCGATCGCCGTGGTCGACCTTGGCTCGTCGGCATACGCCATCCACGACTCGACGACGAGATCGTCACGCGCCTGCCGCTGATCGACGAGGCAATCTCGACGTCGGGCGACTACGAGCGGTTCTTCGAGGAGGACGGGCGGCGCTACCACCACATCATCGATCCGGCGACCGGCGAGCCGACCGAAGGCATATTGAGCGTCACGATCATCGGCCCGGACGCTACGATGACCGACGGTCTGTCGACGACGGTCTTCGTGCTCGGTGCCGAAGATGGCCTCGCGTTGATCGAGTCGCTCGCCGAGTACGAGGCCATCGTCGTGGACGCGTCGGGCCGGCTCAGCTACTCGTCGGGCCTCGAGCCTGGCGACGACTGAAGTCGCTGCGCCTGTCGGCGTTTGGCGACTCCGATCCTCACTGCAGATCAGTTACTTACGCGACCGCACGGCAGCGATGCAGTCGCTCGCCGACACGCTGCCCGAACCGCGGCGCGAGCGGACTCCATAATTAACTGATTTTAATAACAAAAAAATCCAGTTCCGCCGCTGACACCGAACGTGCTTCGGAGCCGCTGCGCGAAGCCGGCACAAGGAAGTTGAGACCTGGCTCATAGACCCCAGACGGCCGCAAGCCTAAGGTTTCAAGGGCACGGCGGGCCTATGGATCGCGTTGTGATCGGCGTGCTCGGACGCGTCCGAGCGCAACGCCCAGCCCATTGCGTCCCGCGCCGAGCAGACAGGGACGAAAGGACGAGACATCGATGGACAGACAGCACTCAAGGCCGCTAACGCGGCAGCTTGCGATCGTCATGTGCGCGTGGCTCGCGACTGTCGCAGGCACCGACTCGGCATCAGCCGCCACCGGGCTTGTCGGCGCCGAGGCTCCCGACTTCGTGCTGAAGAGCGTCGACGGCGAGAACCTGAGACTGTCGGAGTATCGCGGCGACATCGTGCTCGTCAGCTTCTGGGTGACATGGTGCGGCGACTGCCGCGCGCAGCTGACTGAGCTCAACGATTGGCACGGCACTTACGAGGCCGCCGGGCTGCGCTTGCTGGCCGTTGCTCTCGATCGAGAGCTCAGCGACGTCAGAAATACCGCAACGTTGCTGGGGCTCGAGTTTCCGGTCACGCACGATGCGGGTCTCGAGGTCCGTCAGCGTTACAGCGTCAATGAGATGCCGACTGCCGTGCTGATTGATCGAGACGGAGTCGTCCGCGAGGTCTTCGAAGGATTTCGACGGGCTCATGGGCAAGCGATGCTCGACCGCGTTCGAGATCTTCTGCGGGAGTAACGGTAACGGTTTTCGAGGCACGAATGATGTACGAGATTTTCGAATTAATCTTTTCCGGGCGCCAACGGCGCGTGGCCACGATCGCAGTTTTGTTGATCGTAGCGCTCGCCGGCAGGGCACAAGCGCAAACGCCGGCGGCCGCCGCGGTGCCGGATTTTGACGGCGATGCGCAACCGGTCGCAGCGCTTGGCGGTGGCGCCGAGGGATTTCGCTCGCTCGATGCTGACATTCAGGACATGAAGCAGCAGCTGCTCGAGCTCAATCGCGACTTGTTCTTGCTCGAGGAGGAGCTGTTGTTCCCTGCTAACACGCAGGTCGCGGTCTTCGTGTCGATGGATGTCGGCGACTTCTTCGATCTCGACTCCGTGCAGATCACGCTCGATGACAAGGACGTCTCGAACTACCTGTATACGGCGCGTGAGGTCGACGCGTTGATTCGCGGCGGCGTTCACCAAATTTTTCTCGGCAATCTGCGCGCAGGGGAGCACGAGCTCGTCGCAATCTTCACCGGTGCCGGCCCGCACGAGCGCGACTACCGGCGTGGCGCGACACTGACGTTCGAAAAAGGCATCGGCCCGAAGTACATCGAGCTTGTAATCTCGGATCGGCAGCAAGCCTTGCAACCGGAGTTCATCGTCAGGGAGTGGGAATAGCGGCATGCCGAAACCTCGCGGTCAGCGAAAGTTTCAGCGATTCGCCGCTGCGCTGGCGGCGTCGCTTGCGTGCGGATTCGCACTGGCGCAGGACGCGAGCGACGAGCACCCGAGCACCGTGCAAGATCTCGCTTACGGCGAAGTGCTGTTTCATCTATTTCAAGAGGACTATTTCACTGCGCTGACGAAGCTGCTGGCCGGTCAGACGCGCGGCGAGTTCAGTTATCACGAAGGCGAAGCCGAGTTATTGCTCGGTGGCTTGCATTTGTCGTACGGCCAACATCGCCGCGCCGGGGAGATCTTCGGCCGGCTGCTGGAACAATCGGTTGCGCCGTCGGTGCACGACCGGGCGTGGTTCTTTCTCGCGAAGATCTGGTATCAGCGCGGCTATCTCGACGAAGCCGAGCTTGCGCTGACACGGATCGGCGAGAGTCTGCCGGATCCGATCGAGTCGGATCGCCAGCTGCTATTGGCGCGCGTGCTGATGGCGCAAGACAAATTCGACGCTGCGCTCGCCGTGCTTTCCGGGTGGCAGGATGACGACGGCTGGGTCGGCTACGCGAAGTACAACGTCGGTGTGTCGCTCGTCAGGCTCGGGCGCATCGACGACGGGACGCGCGTGCTCGACGAGGTCGGCCGCATGGTTGCCGGCGATGCCGATCTTTCCAGCCTGCGCGACAAGGCGAACGTCGCATTGGGCTATGCGTGGCTGCAGGCCGCACAGCCTGAGCTGGCGCGTCCTTCGCTGGCGCGCGTTCGTCTGCGTGGTCCGTTCTCGAACAAGGCATTGCTGGGCGTAGGCTGGGCCGATGCCGAGCGCGGCGATTATCGCGCCGCGTTGACGCCATGGATCGAGCTCAGCGATCGCAACATTCTCGATTCGGCTGTGCAGGAGTCGTTGCTGGCCGTGCCGTACGCGTTCAGCCAGCTCGGCGCGCGCAATCAAGCCGCCGAGCGCTATCTGACTGCGATCGATGCGTTCAATGCCGAGATCGGTCGCATCGATGCTGCGATCGCGGCCGTCGAGCAGGGCGTTTTCATCAGCGATTTGCTCAGCAATCGCGTGACCGACTCGTCCGGTTGGTACTGGCGATTGGATGATCTGCCGAACTCGATCGAGAGTCACTATCTTTACGAGCTCGTTGCTGCGCACGAGTTTCAAGAAGGCCTGAAGAATTATCGCGACTTGCTGTACCTGCGCGAGAATCTTGACCGCTGGTCCGAAAGCCTCGACGCGTTCGACGATATCCTCGCTACGCGGCAGCGCGCGTTTCAGCAGCGCTTGCCGGATATCGAGCGAAGCCTCGACGCCGTCGATGTCGATGCGCTCGTTGAGCGCCGTGTTGCGGCGGAGTCGAAACTTGCTGAGATCGAGCGCCAGCAAAGCGTCGCAGCTCTCGGCACGGAGCGCGAGCAGGACGTGTGGGCGCGTCTGGAGGGCGTGTCCGCAAAGCTCGAGCAACTTGGCGATTTTGCGGGTGCGGACTCCGTACGGCAGAAGCAGCGATTCTTGCAAGGCGTGCTGTTCTGGAATCTGTCACGCGATTACAAGGCGCGGCATTGGCGTGCAGCAAAGGATCTACGTGCGATCGAGCAAGAGCTGCGCAGCGCGCAGCGCGCGTATCATCAGGTCGACGCGGTACGCGCCGAGTGGCCTGACGAATTTGCGGCGCTGACGGGCCGAATTGCGGGGCTTACGCCGCGCGTCGATGGGCTCGCCGATCAGCTCGACGGTCTCGTCGTGCGTCAAGCCCGATTTCTCGAGGGGGTTGCGACCCGCGAGCTCTACGCCCAGCGCGATCGGCTCTCGACCTATCTAGTGCAGGCGCGCTTCGCGCTGGCGTCTGTCTACGATCGCTCGGCGACGGTTTCGTCGGTCGCCCCAGCGACCGATAGCGTCGCAACGGAGCCGTCGCCGTGATGCCAGCCGCACCTGTATTGACGTTGCTCGCGGCTGCAACGCTGTGGCCGTTCGGTCGTGATGGCGGTGACGAGGAGAACCGTGAGCCGACGATCGACGATCTTGCTGCGGCCGATGTCGTCGTCGATACGACGGCGACGATCCCCGACAGTCAGGCCCGAGCGATCGAAAGCTATCGGCTGTTGATCGATCTCGCCGGCGACGACCCGATATTGCATGCCGAGGCGATGCGGCGGCTCGCGGATCTGCAGCTCGAGGCTTCAGAGCTCGATGAGCTCGAGCGCAACGTTGCGTCGGTCGTCAGTCGATCCGCCGGTGCTGTCGATCTCTACGAGGCGCTGCTGAGTTCCTATCCACGCTACGAGAAGAACGACGTCGTGCTTTATCAGCTTGCGCGTGCCTATGAGCTCGAGGGTGACCTCGACAGTGCGCTCGATGCGCTGGATCGGCTCGTCGAGGAGTACCCGGGCACAGTGCACTATGCCGAGGCACATTTTCGGCGCGGCGAGATCTTGTTCGTGCAACGTCGCTACGATGACGCCGAGCTTGCGTATCGCGCGCTGCTCGAAACGAGCGACGAGCAGTTTCGCGAACAGTCGCTGTACAAGGCAGGCTGGTCATTGTTCAAGCAAGCGCGCTATGCCGATAGCCTCCAACCGTTCTTCGGGCTGCTCGACCGCAAGTTGGCCGCGACCAATGGCAGCAGCGAATTCGATCCGTCCGATATCTATGCGTTGCTCGGGCGCGCTGACCAGGAGCTCGTCAATGACACGTTTCGCGTCGTGTCGATCAATTTTTCGTATATCGCCGGGCCGCGGTCGGTCACCGATTACTTCAACGACAACGGCTTGCGGCCGTACGGGTATCTCGTTTACGACAATCTAGGTGAGCTCTATCTGGAGAACGAGCGCTATCAGGACGCTGCGGCGGCATTCGAGGCATTCGCCGATCTCGATGCTTATCATGCAAAGGCACCAGCGCTTCAGGCGCAGGTCATTCGCGCATACGAGAGCGGCGGTTTCGCCGATCTAGTGCTGGGCGCGAAACGCGCATTTGTCGAGCGCTACGGTCCCGACAGTCTGTATTGGCAACGATTCTCGTATGCCGATCAGCCCGAGTCTGTCACGCATTTAAAAGCGAATCTGATGGATCTCGCGGCGTATTACCACGCAGATGCGCAGCGTGACGAGAACCCCGCAAGTTATCGCCTCGCTGCGCGTTGGTACCGAGACTACCTTGCCGCGTTCCCGAACGATCCAGACTCGGTGCATACGAATTTCTTGCTCGCCGAGGTGTTGTACGAAAGCGGTGACCTTCGTGCTGCGGTCGCTGAGTACGAGAAGACGGCTTACGACTATCCGTTACACGCTGAAAGCGCCGAGGCGGGCTATGCGGCGCTCCTCGCCTACGACGCGATCGATGCGACGCTGGTTGCCAACGCGCGCGAGCCGTGGCTGCGCTTGCAAATCAACAGCGCGTTGCGCTTCGCCAATGTCTACCCGACGCACGCGCAGGCCGATGCAGCGATGACGGACGCGGCAGAGAACTTATTTGCACTCGACGAGGTCGAGCGTGCGCGCGACGTCGGCTTGATCTTGTTGGCGCGCGAGCCCGAATCTTCGTTGCAGCGCGTCGGTTGGACAATCGTTGCGCATTCGGCGTTCGATCTCGGTCGCTTCGCGGAGGCCGAGCGCGCGTATATCGAGCTCGGCCGCTTCCCGCCGCGTGACGACAGCGATCGTGCCGCGATCGTCGAGCGGCTTGCGTCGTCGGTCTACAAGCAAGGCGAGCTTGCGCGCATGAATGGCGACTACGCGACGTCCGTCGAGCATTTCCTCCGCGTCGCGCAGGTGGCGCCGACGTCTACCATCGGCCCGACCGCTCGCTACGACGCCGCTGCAAACTTGCTTGTGCTCGAGGACTGGTCACGCGCAATCTCAGTGCTCGATGCGTTTCGACGCGACTACCCGACACACGAGTATGCGGGCGACGTGACGGCAAAGCTCGCGGTCGCCTACATGAGCTCCGGCAATGGGCTCATGGCCGCAGCCGAGTTCGAGCGTATCGCCGCCGGTAATGAGCCGGCCGATGTGCGCAAGGAAGCGCTCTGGCAGGCCGCGACGCTGTATCGCGAGGGCGGTCGGCTAGCCGACGCATCGCGCTCGTTGGGGCGCTACGTGGAGCTCTATCCCCGACCTAGCCCGGTTGCGATCGAGGCGATGCAGCAGCTCATAGAGATTGCCGAGGAGACCGGGGATTATCCGGCGAGAATGCGATGGTTGGCGGCACTCGTCGGTGCCGATGCGAGTGCCGGGACTGAACGTACTGATCGCACGCGTTTCCTCGCGGCCCACGCAGCATTCGAGCTTGCGGTACCGGCTCGCGATGCGTTTGCCGCCGCGCGTTTAGTCGTGCCGCTGCAGGACAGCTTGGCCGTCAAGCGCGAGCGCATGGAAGCCGCGCTTGCGGCTTTTGGTCGCGCTGCGGACTATGGCGTCGCTGGGATCACGACGGCTGCGACCTACGAGATTGCCGAGCTCTACCACGGCTTGAGCCGCGATCTGTTCGCGTCCGAGCGGCCGGCCGATCTATCGGCGCTCGAGCTCGATCAATACGAGATCTTGCTCGAGGAGCAGGCGTTTCCGTTCGAGGAACAAGCGATCGAGCTGCATGAGGTCAATGCTACGCGCACGGCTGAGGGTGTCTACGATGAAGCCGTGCGCAAGAGCCTTGCTGCGCTTGCCGAGTTGCTGCCGGTTCGATATGCGAAGTCGGAAATGGGAGAGCCCTATGTGGCGGCGCTACAGTAGCCTACGACGCGTGCGTCGCGTCATCGCGATTGCCCGAAGCGCGCTAGGGATCGGAGCAGCCGCGTTGCTCGCGAGCGCCTGCGGCACGTCAGGTCCGGTGCAACAATTGGAGCTCCCCGAGGAGGAGGCACTCGCGATGATCGTCAGTCCGGCTGCCGAGGCTGACTTTGCCGCCGCGCTCGAGGCTATGACAAGTGACGACCCGGTCGAGGCCGAGCTCCGGCTCGAGCAGTTCGTGCTCGAGTACCCGCAGTTCCCTGGCGGATTCGTCAACCTCGCGATCGTCTATGGGCGGGACGGCCGTCACGAGGATGCGCGTGCGGCGCTCGATCAGGCGCTCGAGCTCGAGCCGATGCACGCATCGGCCAATCATCAACTCGGCATTCTGCTGCGCGAGCAGGGCGAGTTCGCCGAGGCCGAGCAGGCGTACTTGCGAGCGCTCGACAGTGCGCCTGAGTTCGCGCTTGCGCACCGCAACCTCGGGATACTGCTCGATCTCTACCTGCAGCGGCCATCCGAAGCGCTGCAGCACTACCGCCATTATCAGGAGCTGATCGCCGAGCCTGACGCGATCGTCGAGCGATGGATCATCGATCTGGAGCGGCGCGTCGGCACCGCGGACGACGCGGCTAGGCTTGCACAAGGAGACGACGCATGAACGCCCGCGCAGCCTACGTATTGATCGCACAGCTGGCACTCGCCAGCGGTTTAGGCGCGCAAGAGCCGGGCAACGACGGCGCGACCGACGCACCGCCGCCGCTCGGTAGCGTCGACGCCGCAATGCTCGAGCCGGCGGTGGACGTCGGGGCATTGCAGGCACCGCCCCAGAACCCTGCGCCGACGCCTGTTGCGGACTCGCAGTCCGTGACCGTGCCTCCGGTCGCCCGCACGGCACCGTCAGCCGGCCGGGCCGTGGACACGCTCGATCTGGGAACCACGTCAATTACCGGCAACCAGGAATTGCCTAAGGTGCTCTACATCGTTCCTTGGAAGCAATCGGATCTGGGGGATGTGGTCGGCCGGCCGGTCAATACGTTGCTCGACGAAGTACTGGCGCCAATCGATCCGGAAGTTTTCGAAAGACAGCTGGGGTACTACGACACCCTGCACGAGGCATCTCGAGAGGAGTAAATCCAATGGAAGTCTATTCCACGATCGTCAACTTCTTCCAAGAAGGCGGCGTGTTCATGTACCCGATCGTTGTCGTGTTTGCGCTCGGTTTTGCGATTGCGTTGGAACGCTGGCTGTACTTGACGATGACGACCGCAAAAAACAAGGCGCTGTGGAACAAGATTACGCCGCACTTGAAGAGCGGTAATTTCTCCGCCGCCGCGCAGATGGCGAGCAGCTCGAAGGCTGCGATTGGGATGATCATGTCGTACGGCCTCAACCGCGTTCGCTCGGCGCACCGACGCGAGGATATTGAGAAAGCGATGGAAGAAAGCCTGATGGAGGTGTTGCCGCGGCTGGAGAAGCGTACGCACTATCTCGCGACGTTTGCGAACATTGCGACGTTGCTCGGTCTGCTCGGCACGATCATCGGCCTGATTCGCGCATTTACTGCCGTCTCGAACGCCAATCCTGCAGAGAAGGCCGACCTATTGTCGGCGAGTATCTCCGTTGCGATGAATACGACGGCGTTCGGACTGATCGTTGCGATTCCGTTGCTGCTCGTGCATACGGTGCTGCAGACGAAGACAATGGAGATCGTCGACAGTCTCGAGATGGCGTCGGTCAAGTTTCTGAACTCGATCAGCGACCGCTTGTCGGCGGGCGCGCAGTAGGACCGATCGGAGCGAGTCGATGAGCCTGTTGCGAGGTCGCGGTCACCGCCACAGAGAAGTCGTGGAGCTCAATATCACGGCATTCATGAATCTGATGGTCGTACTCGTGCCATTTCTGCTGATTACCGCGGTGTTCTCGCAAGTCGCGATACTCGATCTGAACTTGCCTACGGACGGCGACGCGTCGGCAGAACCGGATGAGCCTGAGTTCCATCTCGAGATCACGGTGCGCGAGAGCCGCATTGACGTTGGTGATCGCGGCACCGGCTTGCTCACCGTTATCGAGAACTCGAGTCAGGGCTACGAGCTCGATGAGCTCGGTGAGTACCTCGAGCGCGTGAAGCAGCGGTTTCCCGACAAAGCCGATGCGACGTTGCTGCTCGAGCCTGAGATCTCGTATCAAACTCTCGTCTCGGTCATGGACAAGGTCAGAGTGCTCGAGCGCCTCGATGCGGAGTCGAACCAGGTCATGAGCTATGAGCTCTTCCCCGAGATCTCGATCGGCGACGCGCCGCTGAGCAATTAGAGGGCCCAGGTCATGCATTACAGCGGTGGTCGCGCGGCGCGCATGGAGCGCCATCACAAGCGTCACAAGCGCAACGGCGCGCTCAATCTCGTGTCTTTGATGGATATCTTTACGATCCTCGTGTTCTTTCTGCTCGTCAACTCCAGTGAAGTGCAGACGTTGCCGAACGCGAAGGATCTGACGTTGCCGGAGTCGATTGCCGAACAGCGTGCTCGGGAGAATGTCGTGATCATGGTGACCGACACCGATCTGCTCGTGCAGGGCCGCGTTGTCGCGAGCATCGCCGATGTCGTCAATAGTAACGAGCTCGTGATTCCCGCGCTGAAGGCTGCGCTCTTGAATCAATCCGAGCGGGAGATTCGCCAGCTATCGGACGAGGAAGCCGCGCAGCGCGAGGTCACGATCATGGGTGACAAGGAGATTCCGTACAGTTTGCTGAAGCGCGTCATGGCGACGTGCACCGATGCGGATTACGGAAATCTGTCATTGGCCGTTCTACAGAAGTCGTCGGCGCTTAAGCTCTCGGCGCTTTCGTCCGGAGGATAGCGACCCATGGCCGAAGCGGTCGCAGTCTATCGCGTCTACGATCTTCCGTGGACAGCATCTGCCGAGCAGGAGCTGAAGTTCCGCCGGTTGACGACGCGTTGTCTTGCGATTGTGCTGGTATTGAGCCTCGTGCTGTCGGTATTGCCGACGTCGGAGCCCGATCCGATGGCCGTGCAGCCAATACCACAGCGTTTCGCGCGCTTCGTCCTCGACGAGCCTGAGCCGATGCCGCCACCACCGCCGATCGTAGAGCCCGAGCCTGAGCCCGAACCGATCGTCGAGCCCGAGCCGGAACCGATTGCCGAGGTACCGGTGCCGGAACCCGAGCCTGTCCCGGAGCCGGAGCCGATCGTCGCGCCCGAGCCGCCGCCGGCGCCAGAGCCGGTCGTCGATGCGACGCAGCAGGCGCGCGAGCGTGCGGCTGTCGCCGGGTTGCTGCCTTTCGCCCAGGACCTTGCTGCGCTGCGTACGAACGCTGCGCTCGATACGCTCAATCGCTCGGGCGATATTACCGGTGACGTTGCGGGTGAGGCGCCCGTTGTCGAGCGGTCGTTGATTACGTCGCGAGCGGGCGGTGCCAGCGCCGGCATCAATACCGCGAGCTTGAGTCGCAGCACCGGCGGCGAAGGCCTGGTCGGCCGCGCGACGACCCAAGTCGAGAATCCAATCGAAATCGCAGCCGTCGGGCCGGCCGGTGGCGAGGTCGAGCGCGCTGGTAGTAGCAATTTGCCGTCTCGCAGCCGCGAGGAAATCGAGCTCGTGTTCGACAGCAACAAAGGCGCGATCTTCGCGCTCTACAACCGGGCGCTTCGGCAGAACCCGGCACTCGTCGGCAAGGTGGTACTGCAGCTGACGATCGAGCCGAACGGCACGGTTAGCGCGTGCGAGATCGTGTCCTCTGAACTCGGCGACGCCGAGCTCGAGCGGCGCCTCGTGCAACGGGTGCTGCTGTTCCAGTTCGAGCCGAAGAATGTCGAGCGAATCACGACGACGAAGCCGATCGATTTCTTCCCGGCATAGCCCGTGATGTTCTCCGCATTGCGGAAAGCGGAACGCGTTCACAGATTCAGTGGCTGTCTCTAGCCCGTGCA
This sequence comes from Rhodospirillaceae bacterium, assembly GCA_024640685.1. Lineage (GTDB taxonomy): Bacteria > Pseudomonadota > Gammaproteobacteria > Steroidobacterales > Rariloculaceae > JAHEEM01. Next base: position 4,860 of record JAHEEN010000032.1, on the reverse strand, counting down.
GCGTGCATATCCTACTGTTTGTACTTCAAATAATCGGCTGGGAGAGTACCGCGTGAACAACCGCATGACTCAGTTGCTGGGTGTGTCAATTTGCGCCCTGTCACTGATTGGTGCGCCGATGGTTGGCAATGCCGGTGTCATTGGTGCACAGACCTATCTAAGCGCGACGGACCGTCAGGCTATGCTCGACGACATCGACGCTGTGTTGGCGCGCGACGACGTTCGCGACCAGCTCGAGCGTTACGGCGTCGATACCGTCGTTGCAGGTGAGCGTGTCGCGGCGCTGAGCGATCGCGAGCTCATGAGCTTGGCCGAGCAGTTCGAGGAATTGCCGGCCGGCGGCAGCCTGCTCGGCACGATTGGGGTCGTGTTCATCGTACTGCTGATCCTCGAGCTCGTTGGCGTCATCAATATTTTCAATCGCATCTAGCCTTTGAGTTCGTGCTGATGCGGCTCGACGCATGACGATGCGCAGATGCTTGGTCACGGTCGCCGCGATCGCGGCGACCGGTTGCGCGACGACGAGCAGCTTGCCCACGAGGGATAGCATTCCCGAACTCAAGAACGTCTTATTCTTCCCGCAGACCGAATACGAGTGCGGACCGGCCGCGCTCGCAACCGTGCTGACGTCGACGGGAATCGAGACGACGCCGGCCGCGCTCGTCGAGCAGGTCTATGTGGCCGGGCTCAAAGGCAGCTTGCAGGCCGAGCTCATGGCCGCAACGCGTCGCGCCGGCCGCGTGCCCGTCGCGCTCGATCGATCGATCGAACGGCTGCTCGACGAGGTCGCCAGTGGTCGCCCCGTGCTCGTGCTATTGAACCTCGGTCTGAAGCGCATGCCGGTTTGGCACTACGCAGTGGTAGTCGGCTACGACGCGGGTGCCGACCGTGTGACTCTACGATCGGGCGACGAGCCGCGTCGACAAGAGCGGCTGCGACGATTCCTGCGCCAGTGGCAGCTCGCCGATCAGTGGGCCTTCGTCGCGACCCGGCCCGGCGAAATTCCTGTCACGGCGGCACCGGAGTCGTACGTTCGCGCACTCGTCGATGCCGAGCCGCAGCTGGGTCGGCGCGCGGCAGCGCTTGCCTACGATGCGCTACTCGAGCGCTGGCCGGAGCATTCGCTCGCGATGTTTACAGCTGCGAATCGCAAGTTCGCAGACGCCGATCTCGAGCGGGCCACCGATTTGTATCGGCGCCTGCTGGAGCAAGAGCCGACTCACGTCGCGGCCCGCAACAATCTCGCGCTCGTGTTGCTCGAGCGGGGCTGTCGCTCCGACGCGCTGCGCGAGGCCGAGCTCGCGCTCACCGATACGAGCATCGAGCCGTTCCGGGCCGAGATCGCCGATACGCTGACGCAAATCGAGAGTGCGCCGCCGCAGGCTAGCGGCGGCGGGGCGTGTAGCGGCGGCTGAGGCGCGCCTAGCGGACCCGACGGTGTCCACTGTCGGCCTCTCCGGGAGGCCTGGCAGCCCCCAATCTGGTATAAGCGTACCAAGCAATTTCATAAGAAGGGGGACGCACGATGCGTGCAAATATTTCGGTAGCATTTTCAGTGCTGGTTGCGGCGGGCGTACTCAGCGGTACCGCCAATGCCCAGGGCGCAGCCGACGAGGCGCTCGAGATCTACATCATCGATGTAGAAGGCGGCGGCGGAGCGCTGTTCGTTACGCCGAATGGTGAATCGCTGCTCGTCGACACGGGTAACGGTGGCGACAATGCGGCGCGCGATTCCGGCCGAATCATGGCGGCGATCAGAGACGCGGGCCTCGAGCGGCTCGATCACCTGATTATCACGCACTATCACGGCGATCATATTGGTGGGTTAGCGGCACTCGCCGAGCAGGTCCAGATTGACCATTACATCGATCATGGCGAGAACATCCAGCAGACGGGCTCGGGCGCACAAGCCTACGAGCACTACCTAGCCGAGCTCGCGCCCAGGGCCCGCCGCACGATTGCGCGCCCAGGCGATACGATCGACATGACCGGGCTCAACATCTGGGTCGCGGCATCGGCAGGCGACATCATCGACACCGCGCTGCCGGGAGCGGGCCAGGCGAATCCCTATTGCGAGGGCTACGATCCTATAGCGCCGGACACCAGCGAGAACGGACAGTCCGTCGGTATTCGAATGGACTACGGTGAGTTCACGTTGGCGCACCTCGGCGACCTGACGTGGAATGGCGAGATCGAGCTGGCTTGCCCGACCAACAAGTTCGGCACGGCGGATATCTATCTTGCGAACCATCATGCGCAGCGGCGTCCTGCAGCGATGTCGAACGCCGAGCCGCTCGTCTATGGGCTGCAGTCGCGGGTTGCGATCTCGACCAACGGCATCCGCAAGGGCGCGCAGGTCGAAGCCATGAAAGTGCTGTTCAGCGCGCCGGGCGTCGAGGATATCTGGCAGCTGCATTTTTCGCAGTTCAGCGGCCAGGAGTACACCGTTCCCGGGGCGTTCATCGCGAATCGCTTCGAAGGCGAGATGGACGTGCCGATTGCGCCGACCGACTATCAGTCGCCCGAGCCGTCCGCGCCGCCGATTCCGCCGCACGAAGGTCCGGCGAACTGGCTCAAGATCGATGCGTGGCGCGACGGCACGTTCACTATCACGAACACGCGTAACGGCTTCGCAAAGACCTATCACGCGCAGCCAAACTAACCCGCGCTTAGGCATCGGCGGCCGTGGTGGTTTGCGATGGCTAGCGGGGGGAGAGCAGCAATGCGTGTATTGACGGTCCTGGTGGCGGTTTTGATGCTGCCTTCAGCATTGGCCCAGACGCCGTTGCGCGTGGTCAGCACGAACGGTGTGCGCGGTGTGCTGCTCGAGCTCGAGTCCGAGCTAGAGGTGGCCGTCGGCCGACCGATCGAGTTCGAGCTCAGTACGGCCCGGACGCTGACCGGGCGTCTTCGCGACGGGGAGCCGTTCGACGTAGCGCTGCTGACGCCGACGCTGATTGACGATCTTGAGGCAGATGGGCTCGTCGCGGCAGGCACGCGGCGCGACTTCGCGCGCGTCGGGGTTGGAGTCGGCGTCGCCGAGGGCGCGAGCTACGCTGGCGTTGCGACCGCCGATGCGCTGCGCGCGACGTTGCTTTCGGCCGGTTCCGTGGCCTACGGCGCCAACGGTCAGAGCCGGCAAACCAACGAAGCTGCGTTCGAGGCGCTCGGAATCGCCGATGCCGTCCGATCGAAAGCGCGGCTGACGGGGCCCGGGGAAGCGCCCGGGCTCGTCGCGGCCGGTGAGATCGATCTCGTGCTGACGCTTGTTAGTGAGGTTTTGCACGAGCCCGGTGTGCAGTTTCTCGGTCCGCTGCCGGCGGAGCTTCAGGCCTACATCACCTTCACGGCTGCTATCAGTGCGCGCAGCACGCAGAGCCAAGCTGCAGCCGCATTCTTGCGGCAGCTCGGCTCGGCGGAGTTTCGAGGGGCCTTGCAGCGCCATGGGCTCGAGCCCGTAAGTCCTTAACGAACGCGCTTGGTTGCGATCCGAGACGTACTGTGTGGCTCGGGAACTCGAGCCGAGCCTGGAGGGTAAAGATGGTTACACGATCGATTGGCGCGCTCGTCGTCGGCATCGCGATCTCGATGGCGATCGATGTGGTTGTCGCGCAGCCGGCGCTGCGGCATTCGCCGCGCAACGACCTGAGCTTAATGGCGCGAGAGCCGTTTCAAGTATTCGACAACCTGTACTTTGTCGGTATCGGCGAGGTCGCGAGCTACGTGATCGAGACGAGCGAGGGCCTGATCTTGATCGACACGATGTGGGACAACGACGGCTATCTAGACTATCACCTCGGCAATATCCGAAAGCTGGGCCTCGATCCGGCCGACATCGAATACGTCCTGATTCTGCAGGGCCATCGCGACCACTTCGGCGGCGCGCGAAATCTGCAGGGCGTCATCGGTGCACAGTTCGGCACGGCCGCCGAGGACCAGAAAATGATGATCGAGCAGTTCGGTGAGTACGCGCCGCGCATCGATTTCATCATCGAGCACGGCGACACGCTGACGCTCGGCGATACGACCGTGCATCTGGAGGTCACGCCGGGGCACACGCCCGGGACGACGTCGTTGCGTTTTCCGGTTTACGATAACGGTACCGAATACCAGGCGTATTTCCATGGCGGTCCGGGAGTGCGCAGCGACGATCCGGCCGTGATCCGTCGCTTCATCGCCGATCTCGAGCGTATCAAGCGGATTCCGGGCATCGACGTACAAATCGCCGGGCACTTCGACTCGTGGCTGTCGGGTACTGGAGACTTGTTCGACCGTGCCGAGCAGCTCGCTAGACGCCGTCCAGGCGAGCCGCATCCGTGGGTGCGGCCAGCCGAGTTTCAGGGTTTTCTCGACGAGCGAATCGCGATTACGCGCGAGGGGCTGAGCGACAAGTAATGGGCAGTTTGCAGCGACAACGCGTGCGTCTGACCGCTCCCTGCGTTGTCGCCATCGTGGGCGTGCTAGCTTCCGGCGTGAACGCGCAGGATGCCGGTGAGTCGGCGTTCAGCGTGCATCCGGATACGCAGCGATCGGACGTGCGAATTACGCTCGATGACTTGTCGCGATGGGAGTCCGAGCTCTCCAATTGGGGGCGCTGGGGCCCCGACGACCAACGCGGAACGCTGAACTTGATTACGCCCGAGACGACGCGCAGGGCTGCGGGTCTCGTGCGAGACGGTGTCTCGGTTGCGCTGTCGCATTTCGTGACCGAGGAGGAGGCGATCGATAGCCAGACGTTCGCGCCCACCGAGCACTGGATGACGCGAGTCGATCCGGCGACGGGCGAAGTGCTGTTCGCGCTCGATGCGATGAGCTACTCAATGCACGACGGACAGCTCTCGCACATGGATGCGCTTTGCC
>JAHEEN010000031.1 GCA_024640685.1 Rhodospirillaceae bacterium | reverse complement strand
CCAAGAACGATCGCGGTGTCATCTCCGGATAGCTCGGTGCCCCTTCGGGCAGGTAGCCGATGCAGCGTTTCGCCGCGGTCGCGTCCGTCGAGACGTCATGGCCGCAGACCGTGACCGTGCCAGATGAGGCTGGCAAGAAGCCGGCGATGATCCGCATCGTCGTGCTTTTACCGGCACCGTTGGGGCCGAGGAAGCCCAGCACCTCGCCCGGCTCCACCTCGAAGCTCAGGTCATTGACGGCAAGCAGAGGCCCGTAGTGTTTGACTAGATTTTTGCAATCGATCATCGGAGTTGACCCGCTGAGATCGCGACGCCGGCACGGCGCCGTGCCCGTTCGAGTCGCGAGATTTTCCACACGCCGCGAGGCATTTCAAGACCCCATAGTGCCGCATAAGGCGACACGGTGTAGTGCTTTCTTGCGGAGACGCCCAAAGTTCGTCGCTGAGGCAAAGGCCGTGGCCGAGATCGCAGCGCTCGCTGCGGGCAAGAGGGGCGAGTATCGCCACCCCCGTGTCCGGGTACGCCAGGAATACGTCCCTGTAGGCTCGTCGCGCACCGTCCCTGGCGCGCGACGCCCCGGCTCCGGGGGGTGGCGATACTCGCACCATCTCGCTAACTCATGCGATGTCGCTCCGTACCGAAACCGGCGACTGACGGTCTCTCGTCGATGAATGCGGACACTGCCTGGCGTCTAGTTCACGACGTTGCCGTTCGCATCGAGTACGCTGACCGGGCCGAGATCGAGTGCGCGAACACTCTCCTCGATGCGCGAGCGGTCGCCGACGACGACCCACGTGATTCGGTCCGGTGAGAACACGGCGCTCGCGGCGGCGTTGACGCTCGCCTCGTCGAGCCGATCGATCAAGCCGGCATACTGCCGCCAGTAATCGTCCGGCAAGCCGAAGCGAACGATCTCCGCGATATCGCCGCCGACGGCCCCGGCGGTCTCCCAGCGGCCGGGCAGCGTCAGTGTGCTGCGGCGCTTGGACGTCGCGACCTCCTCGCCGGTGACCGGGCGCAAGCCCACGAGCTCGCGAAATTCGCGATCGAGCTCGACGATCGATGGCGCCGTTTGATCCGTTTGCACGGGCGCGTACATGATGAACGGGCGCTGTCGCATCGTATCGACGGTCAGCGAGCGCACGCCGTACGACCAGTTTTTGTCCTCGCGCAAGTTTAGATTGATGCGTGACGTGAAACTGCCGCCGAACGCGTCGTTCGCGGCATCGATCGCGAGTTGGCGTGGGTCCGCCTTTGCTGCGATCAGCTGCCCGGCGATGATGATGCTTTGCTCGGAGCCTGGCCGGTCGAGCAGGAACACGCGCGGCGTGTCCGGCAGCTCGACGTCATCGAGACGCTTTTGTGGTGCCTCGCCGGGCGCCCACGTTGCGAACAAATTTTCGAGCTGTGGCTGGATCTCTGCCATGCTCGTGTCGCCGACGACGATCATCGTTGCGTTGTTGGGTTTGAACCAACGCGAGTGGAACGCGAGCAAGTCGTCGCGTGTAATCGCATTGACGCTCGCTTCGGTGCCGGAGCCGGTCATCGGCAGCGAATACGCATGCCCGTCGCCGTAGATCAGTCCTGGGAACACCCGCAGCGCCATCGAGATCGGTGTGACCTGCTCGCGGCGAATGTCTGCGATTGAGAGCCGCTTGATGCGCTCGAGCTCGGCATCAGGGAACGCCGGATTCAGAATCACATCGGCATAAATTTCGAGCGCCTCAGGAAGGTTTTCGCGTAGCGCCGAGAGGCTGACGCTCGAGAAATCGAGATTCGAGCCCGTGCTGAGCTGCGCACCGAGTTGTGCGAGCCGCTCGCTGATCTCCAGCGTGCTCATCGATTGGGTGCCCTCATCGAGCATGTTCATCGCAAGCTTGGCTGTGCCCGGCGTCGCAAATTGATCGGACGCGTAGCCGGCATCGAGCTGCATCGACAAGCTGACGACGGGCACCGCGGGGCGGCGCGCAACGATGACCTGCATGCCGTTACTGAGTGTGCTGCGCACGAATGCCGGGAAGTCGGCGGTCGGAAAGCTCGTGGGCATCGGCAGCGCCGAGCGATCGGCGCTCGCGTTGCTGGCAGAGCGCTCGGTGAACGGCAGCACCTCGATCGTCAGCGTTGGCCCGCCAAGCCAGCGCCGCGCGGCATCGCGCACGGCCGCCGGGCGCGCGGTTGCGGCGAGCTCGAGCGAGGCCAGATAAGCGTCCGGCTGCCCGCCATAGACGGCGCTCTCGGCGAGGATCCCCGACTTTCCGCTGAATCCGCCGACGCGCTCGATGCCGCGGATAAATCCCGCGCGCATATCGATTGCAGCGCGGTCGAGCTCCGCGCGCGTCGGACCCGAATCGAGGAACGCTTCGATCTCTTCGTCGAGCGCGCGCTCGACGATCGCCAGATCGCCGCCCGGCGGCGCCGTGGCCCAAACGACGTAGGCGCTCGCGATCTCGCCGATCAGCGCGTACGCGCCGACATCGGTCGCGATCTGGTCTTCGTAGACGAGGCGCTCGTACAGGCGTGACGTCTTGCCTTCGGTCAGTGCGACGTCGGCCAGCATCAAGTGCTCCGTATCGCTGTCGCCCCACTGCGGTATCGGCCAGATCTTGTAGACCCGTGCCTGCGGCACGCGATCCTCTAGCGTTAGGCGCCGATCGTGCTCGAGCTCGGGCACCCAGGCCTCGAGCTTCGCGAGCGGAGGTCCAGGCGGGATGTCGCCGAAGTACCGCTCGACTTTGGTCCGCGCCGTCGCGACGTCGATGTCGCCGGCGAGCACTAATGTCGCATTATTTGGACCGTAGTAGGTCCGAAACCATTCGTGCACGTCGTCGAGCGTCGCAGCGTCGAGGTCCTCCATCGAGCCGATGACCGGCCACGAGTACGGATGGCCCTCGGGGAATAGGTTCGTCGCGATCGCTTCGAAAACCTTGCCGTACGGCTGATTTTCGCGCTGCCGCTTCTCGTTTTGAACGACGCCGCGTTGCTCGTCGAGCTTGTCCTGATCGATAGCGCCGAGCAGATGACCCATGCGATCGGATTCGAGCCATAGCGTTAGGTCGAGCGCGGTCGTCGGCACCGTTTGAAAGTAGTTCGTCCGATCGTTGTCGGTCGTGCCGTTGATCGACGTCGCGCCGACTTCCTGCAATGGCGTGAAGTACTCCTCGTCGTGGTTCTCGCTGCCGTTGAACATCAGGTGCTCGAACAAGTGGGCGAAACCCGTCCTGCCGGGTGTCTCGTTCTTCGAGCCGACGTGGTACCAAATCGTCGTCGCGACGATCGGCGCCTTGCGGTCCTCGTGGACGATGACGCGTAGACCGTTGTCGAGATAGAACTCGTCATACGGAATGTCGAACTCGCCATCGGCACCCAGTGCCGTGCAGGATATGGCCGCTAGAACTATCGAAATCGAGCGCTTCATGTCGTTCGCCTGTCGTTTGCTTGCAGCGTACGTCTGTGCAAGACAATGGTCAGTTAGTCGGAGTTCCGCACCACGCGCAAATGGCGTGAATACGTGTGGTTCATGATATTCGCGCGATAGCCGTGAACGTAGGGTTTCACGAGATGCTTGTTCGTGTAGAAGTACATCGGCAGAACCGCGTACGCATCGAGCACGCGGCGCTCGGCTGCGGCCATCAGATCCGCACGCACCTCGGTATCGCGCTCGGTTGCAATTCGATCGAGCAGCCGATCGTATTCGGCGTCGGCAAAACCTGTGAAGTTCTGGCCGTGCGTTGACTCGAAAATCTCGAGGAACGTGAATGCGTCGTTGTAGTCGCCGGTCCAGCCGAAGCGCATGACCTGCCAGGCCGACGGCTGTAGCCGCGTTTGCAGAAGCACTTTCCACTCCTCGTTGAGCAGCTGGGTCTCGACGCCGAGATTCTGTTTCCACATTGCGGCGACCGCGATTGCGATGCGGGCGTGGTTGTCGCTCGTGTTGTAGCGGACCTCGATCTGCAACGGGTTGTCGGTGGAGTAACCGGCCGCTGCATAGAGTCGTCGCGCCTCCGCGAGCCGCGCGGCGTCGTCGAGCTCCGCCCACGCGTAGCGGGCCCCGGCATAGTGATCGACGCCGCTCGGCACGAGACCGAACGCTGCGATCTGGCCGGCGCCGGCAACATCGCGTGCAATGACGTGCCGATCGATCGCCATCGACAACGCTTGTCGGAGGCGAACGTCATCGAGTGGCGGCTCGGTCGTATCGAAGCCATAGAAGTACGTGCTGATATATGGCTCGTTGCGCAGCTCGCCGGGGAGATTCTCCGCGATCCACTCGAACTGTGACGCCGGAAACTGGAATGTGAAATCGAGCTCTCCGGCCCGGTAGCGACGTAGCTCGGCATCGATGTCCTCGGTCGCGTAGTAATAAACCGTGTCGATCCGTACGTTATCGCGATCCCAGTAGTGCCCGTTGCGACGCAGCTGGATGTGCGACTGGACAACCCATTCGGTCAGCGCATACGCGCCGTTGGAGACGAGTCGTCCGGGCCTGGCGAACGCGTTACCGTGCTCTGCGAGGCTCGGGCGGTGAATCGGGTACGTCGTGCCGTGGCTCAGCAGCGACAAAAAATAGGGCGTCGGTGCTGCGAGACGTATTTCGAGGGTCGTAGCGTCGAGCACGCGAACGCCGAGAGCCGTCGGTGGCAGCTCGCCGTTGACGATCGCTTCGGCGTTCTCGATCGGGTACAGGATTTCGGCATACGTCGAGGCGGTTGCCGGATCGACAGTACGCCGCAGGCCCGCGACGAAGTCATCGGCAATGACGCGATCGCCGTTCGACCAACGGGCGTCGGGGCGTAATGAAAACGTGTAGACTAGCCCGTCGGCACTGACGGTCCACGATTCCGCGGTACCCGGTACGACCCGCGCATCTGCCGTCTCGGTCGTGAGTCCCTCATAGAGGTCGCGAAGGATGTCGGCGCCGCTTGTCTCCTCGTTGCGATGAGGGTCGAGCGTGTCGGGCTCGCCGCCGCTGCCGCGGCGCAGCACGACGCCGTCGGCTGCGTTGCCGGCGCCGCCCTGTGGCACATCGTTCGGACTACAGGCCGACAGCACGAGGCATGAAACGATGAACAGTATGCGGCAACGCTGCATGTTACGGACTCCGTCGATCGCAGCCAGTATAGAGCAGTGCGCGAGTCGCAAGACACCGTCTCGGTCGTCGTCCCATTGAGCCTGCGAAGCCTCTATCCGCGGCTCTCGCCATTCGATCACGGCTATCTTCGCCGCGACGGCCACGAGATCTATTACGAGCAATGCGGTAACCCGGCAGGCAAGCCGGCGCTATTCGTGCACGGCGGACCCGGCGGTGGGGGCGATAAGAACGCGCGGCGATTCTTCGATCCTCGTGCATACCGGATCGTCAACCTCGATCAACGCGGCGCCGGGCGTAGCCGGCCGTTCGCGAGTCTCGAGCGCAACACAACCTGGGCGCTCGTGGCCGACATCGAGGCTCTGCGTCAACATTTAGAGATTCCAGACTGGCTCGTATTCGGCGGGTCCTGGGGTAGCACGCTCGCACTCGCGTATGCGCAGTCGCACCCGAGCGCGGTCAGCGAACTCGTGCTGCGCGGGATTTTTCTGCTGCGCCGCTCGGAGCTCGAGTGGTTCTATCAGGACGGCGCGAGTCGGCTGTTTCCGGAGCGATGGCAGGCATTTCTAGCACCGATTCCCGAGTCTGAGCGCGGCGATATGCTCGCTGCCTTCCACCGCCGACTGACCGGTAATGACGAATCCGCGCGCAACGCGGCCGCACATGCGTGGTCCGTATGGGAAGGTGCGACGAGCTCGCTGTTGGCGAACGCCGATCTCGTCGAGCATTTTTCCGATCCCGAGTTCGCGCTCGCGCTCGCGCGCATCGAGACGCACTACTTCGTCAACGGCGGGTTCCTCGAGTCCGAGACACAACTCCTCGATGGCGTCGAGACGATCCGGCATATTCCGGCGGTCATCGTTCAGGGGCGCTACGACGTCGTCTGTCCGATGCGCACAGCCTGGGAGCTCGCCGAGCGCTGGCCTGAGGCGAATTTTCGCGTCGTTGCGGACGCCGGTCACTCGGCGTACGAGCCAGGCATTACGCACGAGCTCATCACCGCGACCGACGCGTTTGCTGCAACCGGCAGAGAGGAGGCTGGCCCATGAGCAAAACGCTCTTGACCAACGGCACGCTCGTCAACGAAGGGCGTATCTTCGAGGCTGACGTATTGATCTCGGGCGACCGGATTGAGCGCATCGACCCGGAGATTGCCGCTAGTCACACCGATGTCGTCATCGATGTCTCCGGCTGTCACGTGCTGCCCGGCCTCGTCGATGACCAAGTCCATTTTCGAGAGCCCGGCCTGACGCATAAGGCGGATATGGGAACCGAATCGCTCGCGGCCGTTTGCGGCGGGGTCACGACGTATCTCGAGATGCCCAATACGTCGCCGCCGACGACGACGCGCGATGCGCTGGCGGAGAAGTATGCCCGCGCCGAGGGTCGCAGCTTTGCTAACTACGCGTTCTACCTCGGGGCCGCGAATGACAACATCGAGGAGATCAGGCGCGTGCGTGCCGGTGAGGCATGCGGTATCAAGGTGTTCATGGGCGCATCGACAGGCAACATGCTCGTCGACGATCCGACCGTGCTCGAGCAGATCTTCCGCGATGCACCGCTCGTGGTTGCGACGCATTGCGAGGACTCGCCGACGATCTGGCGCAACGAGGCTGCTTATCGAGAGCGCTATGGCGACGACGTGCCGATCGAGTGTCATCCGGCGATCCGCTCCGCGGAGGCGTGCTACGCGTCCTCGTCGTTAGCCGTCGAGCTCGCGCGGCAGTTCGGCACGCGGTTACACGTGTTGCATCTGACGACCGAGCGCGAGCTTGCGCTGTTCACGCCCGGACCGATCGATGGCAAGCGAATCACGGCGGAGGTTTGCGTCCACCATTTGTGGTTCGAGGAGTCGCACTACGCCGAGCTCGGTGCGCAGATCAAGTGCAACCCTGCCGTCAAGCGGCGAGAAGATCGCGACGCGCTGCTCGCTGGTGTCCGCGACGACCTTTTGGACGTCATTGCGACCGACCATGCGCCGCATACGCGCGAGGAAAAGTCGCAAGCGTACTTCGACGCGCCGGCCGGGTTGCCGTTGATCCAGCACTCGCTGCTGATGCTGCTCGAGCACGCGCACGCCGGTAGGCTCACGCTCGAGACGATTGTGCAAAAGGCTGCGCATAACCCAGCGCGGCTGTTCGGCATCAAGGATCGCGGCTTTCTGCGAGAAGGCTATTTCGCCGATATCGCGGTCGTCGATCTGGCCTCGCCGCACACTGTCAGCGCCGATAGCCTGCGCTACAAGTGCGGCTGGTCGCCGCTCGAGGGATTTCGATTTGCGGCAAGCGTCACGAAGACGTTCGTCAACGGCTCGCTCGTGGTAGACGACGGCAGACTCGTCGGTGGCGTCCACGGGCGTGCACTCGAATTCGCTGCGCAATGAACAAATTTGGAGATCTCACCGACCGCCTGGCGCACTATCCGGGTGAGGCTGGGCACGCGACTTGGTCGTCAGGACTACGCTATGCTGCGCGCTGATTTCGGTATGGCTCATAGCGGGAGGCCAACGTGAGGAGCCTGCTCGGTATCGTCAGCTGTTTGATCGCTGTCGCGTGTAGTCCCTCGGCGGCGCCCGATGCGGCGACCGAGGATGTCACGGTGGCGCCTACGCCTGCCGTCGACGACAGCCCGCCGGCACCCGCTGCGGCCATCGAACCCGAAGTACTCGTCGACCTTCTCGAGCAAGAAATACCGTACGGCGAGGGGCCGGCGGGTAATCTGATGGGTTTCTTGGCCGTGCCTGCCGATGCTGCCGAGCCCCTTCCAGGCATCATCGTTCTTCACGAGTGGTGGGGCCTGAGGCCCGAGATTCGCGATGCGGCGCGACGCATCGCGAGGGCGGGCTACGTCGTGCTCGCCGTCGATCTGTATGGTGGGCGATCCGCGACCGATGCCGCCGGCGCGCAAGCGCTGATGGGCGAGCTCGTCGCGGCACCGGATCAGGTGCGTGACAACATTCGACAGGCTTACGAGTACCTCGAGCTTTATGCATTCGCGCCGCGCGTCGGCGCCGTCGGCTGGGACCTGGGCGGTCGTTGGGCGCTGCAGGCCGCGCTGATGTACCCACAAGACCTCGACTCGGCAGCAATCATCTACGGGGCTGTCGAGACCGACGAGGCCGTGCTCGCGCCGCTGCAGATGCCGCTGCTCGGGCTCTTTGGCGAGAACGACGCTTCGGTCCCAATCGACTCTGTCCGCGAGTTCCGCGCGACGCTGCTGCGCCTTCAGAAACCCGCCGAGGTGCGCATTTACTCGGGCGCGGAACATGGCTTCTTCTTTCCGGGCGGCGGCAACTATGCGCCGCTGATGGCCGATGACGCGTGGACTCGATTGCTGGGGCACTTGGCGTCCGCGTTGCAGCAATAGCGTTGCCCGCCGACTAGAAAAAAACCTGGGACCGGAAAGGTATTCTCGTTTGCGCACGCCCATCCTGGCGCGTCCGCGAGACCCCTTCCCGGCCCCAGTGGCCGTTGCGGCCAGATGTAGCTGCTCGAACGGGGGGAGCGACTCGGCAGCTACTGTGCCCCTTGGGCGCTAACTCCGATGAAAATCCGCTGCCGCGAGCGTGACGCGCAGCCGCGGTCGGGCCCGTTCGGCAATCTGCCGGCGCATCTCGTCCTTGAGAGCGGCGTTGACGCCGTCTGCGTACGCGTCCATCGTCGCTTCAAAGCGCACCTGCGCAGCCTCGGCATCGGGACGCGTGCCGTGAGCGACGACTTCCTCGAGTGGCCCGGCGTGTCCCGCCGATACGCCGATGCCGGCGAGCATCAATACGCTAAGCAGCAGGCCACTGGCTGCGTTGCGGTGTCGTGTCGTTTTCATGTTCAATCCTTCGAGTTGGCGATGTATTGGCGAATTCACTTTCGCCGGTAGTGCGTGATTTCTTTAATGCAGATACCGTGCCAACTGTTCCAGGGCAGTATTTCAATGACTTGAGTGATAGTTCTATCGCGGAATTCCGCTGTATTGACGGTTTTCCGTTGCTCCAATTCACGGAAAACCGTAAACTACCGGGATGCTCGATGCCGAACGCTATAAGAGCCTGTTCCAACGCAACCCGGCGTTGCTCGTCGCGCTCGATCCGGACGGCTATATCGTCGATGCCAGCGATGCGTGGTTGGCGCGCTTCGGCTACGGGCGCGACGAGTTGAGTGCGATCAGGCCGCAAGACCTCGCGACCGAGACGTCGGTCAGTCGAATCCTCGACACCTATTTGCCGCTGCTACGCCGCTCGGGACGGCTGTCCGGTGTCCCGTTCGATATGCGCACTAAGGCCGGAGAGACCGTCAACTGCTTGGCCGATGCGCTCGTCGAGCGCGATGGCGCGGACGTGCTGGGTACGATCGTCGCCTATACGGAGCTCGGTGCCGAGACGAATCTCGAGCAGCACTTCTCCGGCCTCTACTTGGATACGCCGGCGATGCTGCATACCGTCGATCGCGATGGCCGCATCGTTCATGTCAACGAACGTTGGTTGACGAAGATGGGCTACCGACGCAGCGAAGTCGTCGGCCGACTCGTCGCGGATTTCATCGCGCCGACCGAAGGCTCGCCGGACGCGCCGGCTCTCGTCGACATCATCGCGCAGGGAGAGCTCGACAACGAGCCGCGCAGCTACGTGACCAAGCGCGGTGACGTGCTCGAGACCGTCGTCTCGGCACGCGCTGATCGAGATGCTGCAGGCAACGTCACGCAGATGTATGTCGCGATCAAGGACGTCACCGAGCGCAACCGCGCCGAGCGGCAGCTGCGCACGGCATTCGAGGAGAATGCCCGCTTGCGAGAGGAGCTCGAGCGCGAGCGCGATTACTTGCGCGAGGAAGTGCAGGTATCGATGAACTTCGGCAGGATCATCGGCCAGAGTCCGCCGCTGCAAAAAATGCTCGCAAAGCTCGAGGCCGTCGCGCAGACGGCGTCGAGCGTGCTGATTCACGGTGAGTCGGGCGTCGGCAAGGAACTCGTCGCGCACGCGATCCACGGTCGAAGCGCACGCAGCTCGGGTCCGTTGGTCAAGGTCAATTGCGCATCGATTCCCAGAGAGCTCTTCGAGAGCGAGTTCTTCGGCCACGTCAAGGGCGCATTCACCGGCGCGCATCGCGACCGCATCGGGCGGTTCGAGCTCGCCAACGGCGGCACGCTATTCCTCGACGAGATCGGCGAGATACCGCTGGAGCTGCAGGGCAAGCTATTGCGCGTGATCCAAGAGGGCGAGTACGAGCGCGTCGGTGATGACCGCACGCGCAATGCTGACGTTCGCTTGATCGCCGCGACGAATCGCGACCTAGAAGCGCTCGTCAAGGCCGGCGGGTTCCGCGAGGATCTGTACTATCGCGTCAGCGTATTTCCGATCGACGTGCCGCCGCTTCGGGAGCGCGGAGACGATATCGTCCAGCTCGCGAGCCACTTCCTCGAGCGTATCTGCTTGGACCTTGGTCGCGCGCCGCTGCGCCTGTCGCAACAGCAGTCGAATCTTTTGCGCGAGTATGCATGGCCCGGTAACGTCCGTGAGCTCAAGAACGTCATCGAGCGCGCGGTAATACTCTCCCAGGGCAAGATCTTGCGTCTCGATCTCGCGATGGTCGATATCCTCGACGCCGCACCTGACGGCAACGAGCGCGCGCCCGAGCCGTTACCGCAGCTGATGACCGAAAAAGATCTGTTGGCGCTGCAAAAACGCAACCTCGTAACGGCGTTGAAGCTCTGCAACGGGCGCGTGTCCGGCCCGGGCGGGGCTGCAAATCTCGTAGGCTTGAAGCCGAGCACGTTCAACGATCGCATGAAGAAATTTGGCATCGCCAAGCCGTCTGCCGCGGCGACTGGCTAGCGGCCTCCGCGATCGCGGCGAATTTTCCATTCGATTAGGGACTTGCGAGACCCTTGTAGGATTTGGTATACGTATCCGTGCAGCGTGCGATGCTTCGGCGGGCGCTGCACTTAATACTAGCCACAATTCGAATAAGAAAAGGCGCAGTTTTCAATGTCTTATCTCGCAGAGAGATTCCAGGCCGCCGTCGATGTACTCGTCGGTGACGGCTCCATCAAAGAACGCCTCGCAGTTGCCTATGTCGAAAATCTCGACGATTTGGAACAGACCGAATTCCCTGTGGAATTGCGGGATGCGTTCGAGACCCTGCACGTGGCGCTGCACTCGGAGCGGCCCGTTGGCCGTGAGCCATGCGCGCGCGCGACCGTTCGCAAGATGTCGACACTCGAGGCGAAGGGCTACGCCGGCACGATAGTGCAGCTCTACGCGGCGCTCGTGCGCCACGGCGAGCGCGCCGAGCCGCTGCGCGTCGTCCGCGGCGCCAGCGAAAAGCCGCCAAAGTTCCTGTCAAAAGGCGCCTAATCGCCAGAGTTCCGCGGCTTCCGCCGCGGCGTTTGCGACACCCGTCAAGGATTTATGTCCACTCGTTGGGCATAGTCGCGCGTATACACCTTAATACTCCCAGCGACACCCATGACGGATTCTTCGGAGCCTGTCGGAGCCGAGGCAGTCGCCACGCCTGGCGCCGCGGAGATCTTTGCGCCCTACGGCCAGCTGATCAAAATGCTCTTGCCGCGATGCGGTGTTATTGCGTTTTACGGCGCCGATGAGGATCTCTTGTGGTGCTCGGATGGTTGTGAGCGACCCGATCTGAAGGTCGTGTTGGAGGACCTCCGGGACGGTAAGTCGGACGAGCTCACCGGCGGCGGTGCGATTCGCGCGTTCAGCGACGATGACAAGGCGTTTGTCTACGTACTCAGAGATCAATCTCGAC
Organism: Rhodospirillaceae bacterium; assembly: GCA_024640685.1. Taxonomy (GTDB): domain Bacteria; phylum Pseudomonadota; class Gammaproteobacteria; order Steroidobacterales; family Rariloculaceae; genus JAHEEM01. The sequence goes on along the minus strand of JAHEEN010000031.1, from coordinate 10,254 downwards.
AGCATCTCGGCACGCTCGTCGTCGAGCTTGACGAAGGCGGCGGGCGGCAGACGTCGGGTTCGATGGTTGCGAGTCTGCTGCGCCCGGTACTGGACTGTCTCGAGGATCGCGTCGAAGTCGAGTCGACTCGGTCGGCTCCCGCACCTAGCGCCGGACTCGACGAGACGCAGACGTTGCAGCTGAAGATGCTGATCGGCGGCGATGCCGCGACGGCAGGGCATTGCGGTGGTCTAGAGGCGATGATCCGCCAGTGTGTCGACAAGATGGGTTGTGCGCTCGGCGCGTTGCTGATCCCCGACCGCAACATAGCGATTTCGGCGACCGAAGGTGACGCCGAGAGTATTGATGGCGCGCAGGCGCTGTCGAAAACCCACAGACATTTGTTGGCGTGGATTCAGCTGCACAACAAGCCGATGGTCATCAATCGCGTGATGGCAGAAGCAGCCGACAAGAATGTCCCACCGTATAAGATCCTATCGTGCCCGGTCCATGACGCGAACGGCCGTGTGATTGGACTATTCGGCCTGTTTCGGGCGGCCGACGCGCAGGATTTTCAGCTCTCGGATGTCGTGTTCGTCGAGCTGATGAGCCGCAAGGCGATGGACCTTTTGACCAATCGCTACGATGCGCTGACCGGACTGATGAATCGATATGCCTTCGAGCACGAAGCCCAACGCGTGCTCGACCGCGCCGACGGCAACGACTCGCCCGCGCTGCTGTACGTAGACATAGACGGGCTCAACGTCGTTAACGAGACATTCGGTTTCCATGCCGGCGACGAGATCATCCAGCGGCTGGCCGTCGTCATCGAGTCCCACGCGAGCAGCGACGATTTGATTGGCCGTCTCGGCGGCGACCGTTTTGTCGTCATGATCCCCCGCGCCACAAGTGTGCAAGCGACCGAGCTCGCGGAGAACCTGCGCACCGAGATGAGTCAGCTAAACTATTTGCACGGCGATCGCGCAATGCCGGTGTCGGTCAGCGTCGGTGTCGGTCGCAGTGCTGGGCCGAGCGGAGTCATCGCCCACCTGATCGCCGCAGCCGAGTTCGCGTGCAAACGTGCGAAGGCGCTGGGCCGCAATCGGGTCGAAGTCTCCCACGATGACAACGCGTTCTCGGTCGCGCACGGTGCCGATGCACTGGCGTTCGCGAGCCTGCAAACGGCACTCAACGCCAATCGCTTTGGATTGGAGATTCAGTCGATTCAGCGCTTGAGCGATGACGCCGTGCTCGGCCACGAGGTATTAATGCGTATGCACGACGGCGACGTCCTCGTCGGGCCCGACAAATTCCTTGCAGCTGCAAGGCGCTATCACCTGATGCCAGCACTGGATCGATGGGTACTTGCGGCCGCGCTGCGCAGCCTGATAAGCGCGGGCCGGTCGCTGTTCGCGCAGGGCTTCGTCGCGCTGAATGTTTCAGCGCAGTCGTTCAAGAGCCATTCGTTCCGCGAAATGTTGATCGAGCAGCTCGGCTCGTCGGGCTTGCCGCTAGCGTCGATCTGCATCGAGCTACGCGAATCGTCGGCCGCGCATCACATGCGTGAAGCCGAGGAGCTGATCCATGCGCTTCACGAGCTCGGCGTCAAGGTTGCGCTCGACGACTTCGGTAGGGGATTGAGCTCGCTCGCATATCTGCGAACGCTTCCGGTGCAGTACATCAAGATCGACGGCGAGCTCATTCGCAGGGTCGGCAGCGACAAGCTTTCAGACTCGATGGTTGGCGCGATCGCCCAAGCGGCATCGACACTCGAGATCGCAACAATTGCCGAGCACGTCGAGTCCGAGGCGCTCAAGGACAAGCTGCTCGAGCTCGGTGTCGGCTACGGCCAGGGCTTCTTCTACTCGCGGCCCAAGCCGATGCCTACGTCGTTCGACGATCTAGCCGAGCCCAAGCGGTCGGTCTCCTAGCCCAGCTCGTTGGGGCACCCGTGGCCGGGCTGTCCACGGTGATGGCGGTTCGGCACAATAAGCGTCATGCGAGCTGTGCTGCTATGGGTGGTTGGAGCAATTGCGTGTTCGGCGCACGCGCAGCTGCCGGCACCCGTGCAGCGTATCCTCGACGGCCACGATATATCGGCGGACGACGTCAGCATCGTCGTTCAAGCTGTCGAGGCGGGGCGTCCGTTGCTGTCCCACGAGGCTGCGGCGCTGCGTAATCCCGCCTCGACGATCAAGCTTCTGACGACCTGGGTGGCGCTCGATGCGCTTGGGCCGACGTATACGTGGCCGACTGAGGTCTACTTCCTGGGAGACTATTCCGGCGACGCGCTCGACGGCGATCTCGGCATCAAGGGTTACGGAGACCCGTACTTCGTAACAGAGGAATTCTGGAAGCTGCTGCGGGCCTTGCGCCGCACGGGGCTCGGGGACGTGCGCGGTGACCTGGTCTTCGACGACAGCTATTTTGCGACGATCGACGAGGACCCGGGCGAGTTCGATGGGCAGCCTTACCGTACCTATAACGTGACGCCGAATGCGCTGCTGCTGAACTTCCAAGCGGCTCGCTTCCAATTCCTTCCGGACACTGAGCGGCGCGGTGTCAGCATTTCGGTCGATCCTGAGCCGAGCAACTTGACGGTCGGCAACCGGCTCGCGCTGATCGACGGTCCTTGCCGTGGGTACCAGGCCGGTATCAGCTTCAATGTCATCGATTCGCCGGTAAACCGACAGATTGTCTTTGAAGGGCGCTTCCCGGCAGCGTGTGCGCCGTACGCGATCACGCGCAGCGTGCTGCGCCACGACAGCTATCTGTATGGGGTCTACCGAAGCCTGTGGACCGAGCTCGGTGGGCGCCACCGCGGCGGACTGCGGCGCGCGGCGATCGATGCCGAGGCCACGGAACCAGCGCTGACATGGAGCTCACGGCCGTTGGCCGAGATCATTCGCAGCGTCAACAAGTTCAGCAACAACGTCATGACCCGGCAGCTGTTGTTGACGCTTGCGGCCGAGCAGGCGGCGGTGCCGGCGCGGGCTGAAGACGGTATCGCGGTTATCGAGCAATACCTCGCCGACCGTCAGCTCGACACAAGCGGGCTCGTACTCGCAAACGGCGCAGGCTTGTCGCGCGATACGCGCATTTCCGCGCGGCTGCTCGCCGACACGTTGCTCGCGGCGGCGCGCAGCCCGTTCGCTCCGGAGTTTCTTGCATCGTTGTCTCTCGGCGGCATGGATGGCACGACGCGGCGGCGTTTCAACGGGCAGCCGGCCGTCGGGCGCATGCACGTCAAGACGGGTCGCCTCAACGACGTATCGGCGTTGGCGGGCTACGTGCACGCTGCTGCAGGCGCGGATATCGTCGTCGTCGTGATGCTGAATTCGACCGATGCGCACCGTGGCCCCGGCGAGGAACTCCAGGACGCGCTCATTCGCTGGGTATACGAGCAGGGCTAGCCTGATATCTGACGAGACGGGCAGCGCGTGAGATATCCGCGCCAGTTCGCGTTTCTGGGCCGAGAAAGTTCCTATAATTGGGCCGATGAACGGAGCATCTGAACGGAGAGAATTGTGTACTTGCGACCGCTGATCGTTGTAGCGGCCGTAGTCTTGGCTGCGCCGGCGTCGGCCGAGACTGCCTACATCACCGATATTCTGAGGCTCGGCTTTCATCACGCCGAGGATACGAGCGACCGGCCGTTCAGGACGCTGCTGAGCGGCACCGAGCTCGAGGTGCTCGAGCGCACGACGAATTTCGCGCGTGTCAGGGCTGCTGATGGACAGGAAGGCTGGGTCAAGTCCGCATATCTCGTTGCGGACAAGCCCGCACAGTTGCGCGTCGCAGAGACTGAAGCCGCGCTCGAGTCGATCCAGCTCGAGCTCGATCTGGCCGAGTCGGCCAAGCTCGCCGCCGAGCAGCAGCTCGCGCAGGCTACGCAGCACGTCGGTGCCGCCGCGGCGTCGTCCGGTGCCATCGAGTCGACGCTCGCGCGGCTCAAGGCCCAAAACGTCGACTTCGAGCGCCGGCTCGCGACGTATCGCGGCAGCATTCCAATACCCTGGGTGCTGGGCGCGTTGTTCGTCGTGCTCTGTGCGGGTTTTGCGGCCGGTATGGCATGGGTCGACTACACGAGCCGACGGCGGCACGGCGGTTTTCGCGTCTATTGAGCGACCGCGCGTTGCGTGCGCCTACGCAGGCTTACGACGACGCGATACCCCAGTAACACGGCGAGAATTGTTGCATAGACGAGCGGCTCGCGTGTGTCTAGCTTGACCTGCCAAAAGAAATGCAGAACACCGAGCGCGGCGATTGCGTAGACGCTGCGATGCAATGTCGTCCAGCGTCGGCCGAGGCGGCGCTGCATCGCATTCGTCGACGTCACGGCAAGCGGTACGAGTAGTATCACCGTCGCAAATCCCACCGTTAGCCACGGTCGCTCAATGATGTCGGCGGCGAGCCGTGGCCAATCGAAGCGTAGGTCGAGAGCCGCATAGCTGAGCGCGTGCAGCAGCGCGTAGAAGAATGCGAGTAAGCCGACGGGACGGCGCAACCGCACGAGCCAGCTCCTGCCAGTCAGGCGGCGCAGCGGCGTGATCGTCAACGTCAACAGCAATAAATTGAGCGCCGTGATTCCGAGTGTGTGCTGCACGACCTGCACGGGATTGGCGCCGAGATCGCCGTATCCGAAAGCCCGCGCGGTCAGCTGTGCCAACGGCACGAGGCCTAACGCGACGATCGCGTTTCTTAGCCATGCCAGCTGACGGCGAGTCATGGGCGTCGATGCCGCCTGGCAAAGTTTCCGGGTTAGAAATTCCGGACGAGGTCCAGGCCTGTGTAGAGGTCGGCGACCTCCTCCGCATAGCCATTGAACAGCAACGTCGGTTGTCGCGATGCGAATAGGCCCGCGCCTAGCGGTCGTTCCGATGCTTGGCTCCAGCGCGGATGCGGCACGTCTGGATTGACGTTGCTGTAGAAGCCGTATTCGCGCGACGCCGCCATGTTCCAACTCGTTCGCGGTTGGTCCTCCATGAACCGGATGCGGACGATCGACTTGATACTCTTGAAGCCGTACTTCCACGGCACGATCAGTCGCAGCGGCGCGCCGTTTTGGTTCGGTAGCACGCGGCCGTAGAGCCCGACCGTCAGCAGCGTCAGCGGGTGCATCGCTTCTTCGATTGTCAGGCCCTCACGGTAGGGCCATTGCAGGACGCGCGAGCGGACACCCGGCATTTGCTCCGAGTCGTTGAGCGTGAAGAACTGCACATACTTGGCACGCGACGTCGGTGCAAAGCGCTTCAGCAAATCGCCGAGCGGGAAGCCGACCCATGGCACGACCATCGACCAGGCCTCGACGCAGCGAAAACGATAGATGCGCTCCTCGAGCGCGTGCGGCCGCAGAATGTCTTCGAGCGTGAACGTGCCGGTGTTTTCCGCCTCACCCTCGACTTCCACGCTCCACGGCTCAGTGACGAGCGTATGTGCGTAGCGTGCTGGATCGCCCTTTCCGGTACCGAATTCGTAGTAATTGTTGTATTCGGTGACGTACTCGTAAGGCGTCGTGGCCAGCGACGGATTGTCCGCCCAAGGCGAGACATTCTCGAGCCTGCCGTTCGCGGCAGCGAGATCGCCGAGCGTCGAGGTCGTAACAGGTTGGGCCCGGGCCATCGTGCCGGGCAGCAGGCCTGCAGCGAGTGCGGCTTTAAGCAGCGCGCGGCGCTTGACGAAGACGCTCTCGGAAGTGATCTCTGAGGGACGGATCGGGTCGGGTCGTTGTATCAACATGCCCTTTACTCTTGCTCTATCGGTTGGCGATCTAGACCCTGTCTACGTCCGGAATATTGCAGCTCGTCCGGAAAAATAGCCAGCATCGAGAAGCTCCATCGTAATCGACGCACTAAAATGGTGCCACTTGATATGCGCGATTCGAAACGTCGCGCACGGCTCGCCCGCACTTCGTTACAATCGGCGTTGCAAAAAACAAAAACGCCAAACGGCGTTCGTCATCTCCAATCGGTTCTCGGGGGACTCTCATGAAGCTCATTACCGCAGTGATCAAACCCTTTCGTCTCGACGACGTTCGCAATGCGCTCGCAGAGGTTGGCGTGCAGGGCATGACGGTCACCGAAGTCAAAGGATTCGGTCGGCAGCGCGGCCATACGGAACTCTACCGCGGCGCCGAGTACGTCGTGGACTTCTTGCCGAAGGTCAAGTTGGAGCTCGCACTGACGGACGAGCTCGTCGATCAAGCGATCGAGGCAATCATCGACTCCGCCAAAACCGGCAAAGTCGGCGACGGCAAGATCTTCGTCAGCGATCTGACCCAAGTCTATCGGATTCGCACCGGTGAGACCGGCGATCAAGCGATCTAACGGGGGGCAACAATGAAAACAATGAAGAGACTTGCGGCACTCGTGGCCGCAGGCGGAGCGTACCCGCTCGGGGCGTGCGCGCAGACGCTAGATAGTGGCGATACCGCATGGATGCTGACATCCACGGCGCTCGTATTGTTCATGACGCTGCCAGGCCTCGCGCTGTTCTACGCCGGGCTTGTACGCAACCGAAACGTGTTGTCCGTTGCAATGCAGTGCTTCGCGATCGCCTGTCTCGTGTCGGTGATCTGGGTCGTGTTCGGTTATAGCATGGCCTTCGGCTCCAGCAGCCTGAACGGGCTCGTCGGTGATCTGTCGAAAGCCTGGCTTGCCGGTGTCGGTATCGATGCGCTGTCCGGCAGCTATCCGGAGACGGTGTTCGTGATGTTTCAGCTGACGTTCGCGATCATCACGCCGGCGCTGATCGTCGGCGCGTTCGCCGAGCGAATGCGGTTCTCGGCGATGTTGATGTTCATGGCGGCTTGGATCGTGATCGTCTACTTCCCGGTTGCGCATTGGGTCTGGGGCGGCGGTTGGCTCGGTGCGATGGGCTTCAGAGACTTCGCCGGTGGGGCGGTCGTCCACGTGACCGCAGGTGTTGCGGCCGTCGTCATCGCGCTCGTGCTCGGCAATCGCCGCGGATTTCCGACGACGCCGATGCCGCCCCACAATCTGCCGATGACGGTCACGGGTGCCTGCATGCTGTGGGTCGGTTGGTTCGGCTTCAATGCCGGCAGCGCGCTTGCGGCCGACGGTGCGGCCGGCATGGCAATGCTCGTCACGCACGTCAGTGCCGCCGTCGGCTCGCTGACGTGGATGACCGCCGAATGGGTCAAGTTCGGCAAGCCCAGTGTGCTCGGCATCGTGACCGGCATGGTCGCGGGCCTCGCAACGATTACGCCGGCATCCGGTTTCGTCGGGCCGCTAGGCGCGCTCGTGATTGGCGTTGCCGCGGGACTCGGCTGTTTCTTTGCGACACAGTTCATGAAGCGTAAGCTGGAGATCGACGACTCGCTTGACGTGTTCCCGGTCCACGGCGTTGGCGGCATCATCGGCCTGCTATTGACGGCCGTGTTCTCGGCGACAGGCCTCGGCGGTTTGGGCCTCGACGAAGGCGTCTCTATCGGCTCGCAATTCGGCGTGCAGGTACTCGGCATCCTCGTGACCGCTGCGTGGTGCGGTGCCGTATCGCTCGTGCTGCTGAAGATCATTGCGATTATCGTGCCGCTACGTGTCAGTGCCGAAGAGGAGACCGAGGGCCTCGATCTCGTCTTGCACGAGGAGCGCGGCTACAACCTCTGATCCGACAGTTAGTCGCGGCCGGTTGCGCCGAGCGCTCGCGGCGCAACCGGCCCCCTACAGGCTCAGTCCATCGGTGCCGTAAAGCCGGGCGGTTTGACGAGCAACACGTCGCAAGGCAGCGCGTCGAGCACGCGCTCGGCCGTATTGCCGACGATGAGCCGTGCGATGCCGGTCCTCGACATCGCGCCCATGACGACGATGTCGGCGGGTAACGTGCGCGACAGCGACAGGAGCCTCTCGGCAGCGACGCCCTCCTCTAGATGCACGGCACTCGGCTCGATCGAGTAGCCGCCGAGCAGGTCTTCGAGCGCCGCGCGGTGTGCTCGCTCGAGGCTCGTCGTCAGCTCGCGGGCCGGAATTGCGATCGGTGAGGTCAAGCTACCGGCCGCACTCGCAATTGCCGGCGCCGGGTCGAACGCGTGGAAGACGTCGAGCCTGCCCTGCACGGCTGATGCGAGCTCGGTCGACAACGCGAGGATTGCGCGATCCAAGTCGGCCGGCTTGTCGAGTTCGTGCATCGGATCGACGGCCGCGAGGACGCGTGGCGCGGCTTCGGGTCTGCGCGATTTCACGAGCAGCAACGGCGCAGCGCAGCGACGCACGAGAACCCAGTCGGCGTTCGAGAAGAACGCGCGCTTAAGCCCGCCGTGGTAACGCGTTTCCTTGACGACGACGAGGGGTCGACGGTCATGGACCAGCCGCAACACGCCGCGATCGAGCGGATGCCCCCAGAGCACATCGATGTCGACACGCAAGCCTTGCTTTCGATAGCGCTCGACCCAGGACTCGATCTTCTGTCGATGCACCGCAAGTAAATTTCGACGCGACGCGGCCGCCGCGCGGGGATCGACGAATCGCCCGTCCGCGAGTTGCTGGTCGTAGTCGAACGCGACGACGGCCAGCTGCGCGCCTAGCGCGGCGGCGAGCCACGCGCCACGCTCGAGCGCCGGCTGCTCGTCGGCAGTGGGGTCGATAACCGCCAGGATTGCCTTGTCGTCGCCCATGATAGCTGCGGCAGTGGAGCCCGTGTGCTCAGTTGTTGACGGGGCGCGCTGCCATACCCCGGCCAGCGCGACGCGCACCGTTCGGCAGCAAGGAGTTTTATACTCGGCGTTGGAGTGAGCGAGTATCGGGTCAAATGCCTAAAACGACTGCGGGATCTACCTATCAGGGCCAAGAGCCGGCGTCGTTGTCATCGGCCGAAATAGCAGCCGAGCTGCGAGCGCTGTTCGATGCGGCCGTCGACGCGATCATTGTCGCCGATCGTTCGGGCGTCATCGCGGAGTTCAATCGGGCAGCCGAGCGGCTGTTCGGCTACGCTGCCGACGATGTGCTCGGCAAGCCCCTGACGATGCTGATGCCGGAGCCCGATCGTTCGCTGCACGATGGTTACATAGAAAGCTTTTTGCGGACCGGAGAGGCGAAGATCATCGGCATCGGCCGAGAAGTGCAAGCGCTGCGTGCCGACGGCACGACGATACCGATCGCACTCAGCGTCGGTGAGATCGAGGGCGGTCGGGAGCGTCGCTTCATCGGTCTGATTCGCGATTTGTCGGCTCAGCGTGCTGCCGAGCAGGAAGCTCACCAGCTGCAAAATCGCCTCGCGCACGTCGGCCGCATCAGCTTGATGGGCGAGATGGCTGCCGGTCTTGCACACGAGCTCAACCAGCCGCTGAGCGCAATCGTCAACTACTCGCAGGCAGGGCGTAGACTCGGCGAGCGCGATGCGCCGGAATCGACGACACTCGCCGAGTGCTACGAGAAAATTACGGCTCAGGCAATGCGTGCCGGCCACATCATCGACAAGCTTCGAGATTTCCTGCGCAAGGACGAGCCGACGAAGGCCAACCTCGAAATCAATGACCTCGTGCTCAGTACGCTGCAGCTCGTCGAGGCCGACGCGCGCGCCGATGGAATCCCGATACAAACGAAGCTCGTCGACGGTCTGCCGCCTGTCGCCGGCGACTTGATCCAGCTACAACAAGTGTTGCTGAACTTGACCCGCAATGCCGTCGACGCGATGCGCGATAGCCCGGGTAAGGATCAGGGCATCATGATAGCGACGGGATTCGCCGGTGCCGGCGAGGTCCAGGTCAGTGTGACCGATCATGGGCCTGGCGTCGCGCCGCAGCTCGTCGAGAGTATTTTCCTGCCGTTCGTGACGACCAAACGCCAGGGTCTAGGCGTTGGGCTTGCGATCAGCCGGACGATCATTCGAGCTCACAACGGCGAGCTGTTTTGTCGCCGCAACCCGGCGGGCGGCGCCGTATTCGGATTCAAACTGCCTGCGCAAGAGCGAGAGGAGTCAAGTGGATAGCAGTAATACGCCAGTCGTCTACGTCGTCGATGACGACGAGGCCGTTCGTGATTCGTTGCAGTTGCTGCTCGAATCGGTCGATCTGAAGTGCACGACGTATCCGTCTGCCAGCGATTTTCTCGATGGTCACGATCCGAACCAGCATAGCTGCCTCGTCGCCGATATACGCATGCCGGGCATGAGCGGCTTGGATCTGCAAGAAGAGCTCAACAAGCGCGCGTCGACGATTCCGATCCTTTTCATTACCGGGCACGGTGACGTACCGATGGCGGTCGACGCGATGAAATCCGGCGCGCTAGACTTTATTCAAAAGCCGTTCCGCGACCAGGA
>JAHEEN010000197.1 GCA_024640685.1 Rhodospirillaceae bacterium | reverse complement strand
TTCGCGAGCGGTTGCTAGCTGCGGATGTCTATCGTTAGCGCCAAATGATGTCGCAGAAATCCCTATCGACACCGGCCGTCAGCGAGCTCGTCCTCGCCGTGCTCGACGATCTAAAAGCCCAGTCGACGACGCGCCTCGACGTGCGCCATTTGACGTCGATGACCGACGAGATGGTCATTGCAAGCGGACGCTCGGATCGCCATGTGCGCGCGATCGCCCAGGCGTTGCTCGAGCGCTGCAAAGCGGCCGGCTGTGAGCCGATCGGCGTCGAGGGCCTCGAGTCGGGGGAATGGGTGCTCGTCGATCTCGGCGATGTCGTCGCCCACATCATGCTGCCGCACGTGCGGGACTTCTATAGCCTCGAAAAACTTTGGGGCATCGCGCCGCGGCAGGACGACGCGGGCGACTGAGTCGCAGCATTGCGTGCAGTGACGTGCGCCTGATTCTGATCACAGCATCGAACCGCCAGCCGCGCTGGGTCGTCGACGGCTACGACGAGTACGCGCGGCGGCTCGATCGGCGCTGGTCGCTGGAGCTCACCGAGGTCGCCCTCGCGCGCCGTACGGCCTCGAGCGATCCTCGGCGGGCTGTGACCGACGAGGCGCAACGCATGCTGCGCCACGTCCCCGACGATGCGCATGTTGTCGCGCTAGCCGTCGGCGGTGCGCCATGGTCGACGGCGAAGTTAGCAGCGAAGCTCGACGATTGGAGCCTCGTCGGTGCGCCGGTCTGCCTGCTCGTCGGCGGGCCTGATGGCCTCGGCGAGCCGTGCCGTGGGCGTGCGCAAGAGCAGTGGTCGCTGTCGGCGCTGACGCTGCCGCACGGCCTCGTGCGCATCGTCGTTGCCGAGGCCTTGTACCGGGCTACGTCGGTACTCCAGGGCCATCCGTATCACCGCGCGTAGCTGGCGGTCCCCAACGAGGCTTCGAAACGCGGCACGTTTCCCGTTCGTGCCGCGCCAGGCTTGAGATTTTTCACGGAGCTTCTCGTATAGTTCATTGAATGAAAAAGGATTTCATCTATCTGGCGTCGGCTTCTCCGCGCCGCAGCGCGCTGCTCGAGCAGATCGGCGTTGCGTTTCGCGTCCAGCCCGCTTCGATCAGCGAGTCGCAGCGGCCAGGTGAGCCGTCCGAAGATTTCGCGACGCGGCTCGCCGTCGAGAAGGCCGACGCCGTCTGGGATTTGAAGACTGCCGAAGCGCCGCTCGCCGTGCTCGGCGCCGACACCACCGTCGTGCTGGACGGACGCATGCTCGGCAAGCCTGCCGATGCCGATCACGCATTCGCGATGCTGACCGCGCTGTCCGGTCGCGTGCACCGCGTCGTCACGGCTGTTGCGCTGCGTCACGCTGGTGGCACGGCAACCTCTATCGGTAGCGCCGATGTTGCGTTTCGGGATACGACGCCGGCCGAGCGGCGCGCTTACTGGGCGACCGGCGAGCCGTTCGACAAGGCCGGCGGCTATGGGATTCAGGGCAAGGGCGCGATTTTCGTCGAGTCGATCCGCGGTAGCTACTCGGCGGTCGTCGGGCTGCCGCTGGCCGAGACCGCACAGCTGTTGGCGTCGATTGGCGAGCCTCGCTGGCTCCGGAATATCGAGGACGCCGCTTGAAGGCTGAGATCCTCGTCAACGTGACGCCGCGCGAGGTGCGAGCAGCGCTCGTCGAGGACGGTATCGTTCAGGAGCTGCAGATCGAGCGGGCGACATGCCGTGGTCTGATCAGCAACATCTACAAGGGACGCATCTCACGCGTGCTGCCGGGCATGCAGGCGGCTTTCGTCGACGTCGGGCTCGAGCGTACGGCGTTTTTGCACGCATCGGATATCGTACCCCGCAACGGCGACGGTGCAGCGGAGCCGGGAATCCGGGATCTCGTCCAAGAGGGCACCGACGTCCTCGTGCAGGTGCTCAAGGACCCGCTAGGCACGAAGGGGGCCCGACTTACGACGCAGATCACGATTCCGTCCCGGTATCTCGTTATGATGCCTTATGGCGACAGCGTCCGGGTTTCGGCCCGCATTGAGGACGACAGCGAGCGTGATCGCCTGCGGGGCTTGATCGAGGGTCTATGTGACCCGGACCGGTCGGCCGGCTTCATCGTCAGAACCGCTGCCGAGGGCGCCGACCCAGCCGCGCTGCGTGCCGATGTCGAGCTGCTCTACCGGTTGTGGAGCGCGATCGATGCTGCTGCAGGACGGGCGGCGCCGCGGGCGCTCGTCCATGAGGACCTACCGCTGCCGCAACGCCTGCTGCGTGATCTGCTCGGTGCCGATATGGAGCGTGTGCGCGTCGACTCGCGCGAAATTTTCGAGGAAATGAAGCAGTTTGCCGAGCAGTTTGTGCCGCAGTTCGCGCCCGTCATCGAATACCATACGGGTGACCGGCCGATCTTCGATCTGTACGGGATAGAAGACGAGATCCAGCGGGCGCTGCAGCGAAAAGTGCCGTTGAAGTCCGGTGGCTACCTGATTTTCGACCAAACGGAGGCGATGACGACCATTGACGTCAATACCGGCGCCTATGTCGGCCACCGCAATCTCGAGGAGACGATTTTTCGCACGAATCTCGAGGCAGCCGTCGCGATCGCCCGGCAGCTCAGGCTGCGGAATCTGGGCGGCATCGTCATCATCGACTTCATCGATATGACCGAGGCTGAGCACCAGGCGCAGGTGTTGCAGGCGCTGTCGGCGCGGCTCGCGGGCGATTATGCGAAGGCCCAGATCATGGACGTCTCGCCGCTCGGGCTCGTCGAGATGACGCGCAAGCGGACGCGAGAAAGTTTGGAACACATGCTCTGTCAGCCGTGTCCAAGCTGTGAGGGCCGCGGTTACGTCAAGACGGCGGAGTCGGTCTGTTACGAGATTTTCCGAGAAATTTTGCGCCAGCACGGGCAGTTCGACTTCCAGGAGCTGCTGGTGCTTGCAAGGCCCCGGGTCATCGAGCGGCTACTCGATGAGGAGTCGGCGAGCGTCGCTGAGCTCGAAGAGCTGACCGGTGCGCCGATACGGCTGCAGAGCGAGAGCCTCTACGCGCCGGATCAGTTCGACGTGATATTGATGTGAGAGTAAGCGCGCATGCGTAACCCGCTTCGCAAGGCGATCAAAGCGCTCGGTGTCGGTGCCGCCGGACTCGTGATCGTTGCGGCGCTCGGCGTCGGCGCGTTTCGCATCGTCGTCGCTGCGCTGCCGAGCTACCAAGAGCCGCTGCGCAGTTTTGCCGAGGAGGCGCTGGGGCTGGCCGTGCAGTTCAGTCGTCTCGATGCGCGCTGGGGACTTCGAGGCCCAGAGCTGTCGTTCTACAACGCGAGCGTCATGCGGCCCAATGGCGACGGGTCGGAGCCGATCATCAGCGCCGCGGAGGTCACGCTGGGCCTGAGTCCGATGGCGCTCGTCCTCGAGCAGCGGTTTGCGCTCAATCGCCTCGTGCTGGACCGGACTCAGCTGACGGTCGAGACGGACGGCGACGGCGGCATACGCTTGCAGGGCATCCCGGCGAGCGGTGCGACCGGAGACTTGGGGTTGCGCGATCTACCCGATGTCGAGGTGCTGCTGACCGATAGCACGATTCGATATCTCGATCCTGCACAGTCGCTGGCGTGGACGTTCGACGACGTGCGCGTCCGCCTCGAGCGGGCCGAGGACGGCGTCCTACTCGAAGCTCGCGGCCAGCCGCCCGAGATGCTCGGAGGTCGGGTCGAGATTTCGATCTACGCAGTGCTCGGCACCGCGGCGGGATCGGCGCCGAGCGAGTGGCTCGTCGTTACGGATCTCGAGGACATCGATTTCGCAGGCATCGCAGCTGCGTTTCCCGGGGCTTTGGGATTGCCGGTCGCGGGCGTCGGCGATCTATCGTTGTGGCTCGAGCTCGCTGGCACTGAGCTTGGCCAGGCGACCGCGCAGGTCGCAATCGCCGATCTGAGGCTCGCTGGGCAGGCCGCCGACGATGCCGCTTACGACGAGCTCGAATTCACGGCGGAGTGGCAACGCGGGATTTCGGACTGGCGTCTGACACTCAGCGATCTGATCGTCGCACGTGACGACCGTCGCTGGCCGCAGATCGCGTCGGTCGAACTCGGTGTCGACGGACCGGTCGGTGCGATAGCGTCGTTCGAGCTCGACAGCAACTTTTTGCGTCTCGAGGACTTGGAGCCGCTCATCGCGTCATTGCCGGAGCAGCGCGCGGTCACGCTGTGGCGCTCGCTCGCGCCGCGTGGCGATTTGACGAATGTGGCGCTGCGGGCCGAGCAGGGGTTCGATACGCTCGATTACGCGGCCACGCTCGAGTTCGACGATCTGAGCGTCGCCGGGTACGACGGGCTGCCGAGTCTCGCGGGGCTCTCAGGTGCAATCCGCGCGGACAGCCGCAGCGGGAGCCTAGATCTGACGACTCGCGACGGCGTGCTCGATTGGCCGGGTATGTTCCGCGAGACGTTCGAAATCGGCGAGCTGACCGGGATACTCGTTTGGCGTTACGGTCGCGACGGCGTGCGTTTCGTCAGCGACAACCTGACCCTGAACAATCGCGATGCGCAAACACGCTCGAGCCTCGAGTTGATGATCCCCGCGGACGGCAGTGCGCCGTGGCTGGATCTCGAGACACAGCTCTACGGCTTCGACACGACCCGCACGCCCGCCTATCTGCCGATCGCCAAGCTGCCGCCACCGGTCGTTGCGTGGCTCGATCGTTCGATCGTCCGCGGACGTGTCCCAGAGGCCGAGGTCACGTTTTTCGGGCCGGTCGACGCCTTTCCGTTCGACAATGGTGAGGGCCAGTTCCGTGCGCGCTTCAGCGTCGAGGACGGCGCGCTTGAGTACGTAGATTCGTGGCCGGTCGCCGAGGAGATCAGCGGCGAAGTCGAGTTCGTCAACGCCGGTTTCACGGCGCGCGGCACGGGCCGCATCATGCAGCGCGACCGTGCCGAGATGCTGGGCGAGGTCGCCGACATGCGCGACGCGGTGCTGACCGTCGATGGCGACGTCGGGCTCGAGCTCGGCGAGTTGCTTGATTTTCTGCGCACCGTTCCGGTAACGGCGCAACGACTGGGGCCGGATCTGTCGCGCTTGCAGTCGAGCGCTGGCGACGGTCGCTTGACGTTCGATCTATCGCTGCCGTTGGATGACATCGGCAGCTACGCGCTCGATGCCGAGCTGGCGATGGCCGCCGGCGAGCTCAGCGTCGCCGGCTTCGATCTTGTTGCGAGCGACATCGCCGGCAGCTTGCGTCTCAGTGACAACGTCGTAACGGGCAGCGGAATTGCGGCGACGCTGCTCGGCAGCCCGGTTGTCGCGAGCGTCGCGCCATCGACGGACCCCGATTATCGCGCGGTCATCGCTGTCGACGGCACGCTGCAAGCTAACGTGCTCGATACCGAGTTGAATCTGCCGTTCGCGACGCGGGTGGACGGCACCGCGCAATGGCAAGGGTCGCTATTTCTGCCCGTCAACATCCCAGCCGAGGTCGGCGTTACGCGGGCGCCGTTGCGCATTGCGTTGAGCTCGAGCCTCGTCGGCGTCGACTTGTCGCTGCCGGCGCCGCTCGACAAGCGGCCGACTCAAGCAATGCCACTCGACCTAGAGTTGACGGTGCTGCCACAGGACCGCTTCGACGTCGAAGGGAGTGTCGGCACGGGCCGGCGTTTCGCGCTGAGTTTCTCGAATGCGTCATCCGGGCCGCAGTTCAGGCGCGGCGCGATCCGTCTCGATGGCTCCTACCCGTTGCTGCCTCCCGATGACGGCCTCGATATCGAAGGTGCGGTGCAGCAGTTGTCGGTGGATAGCTGGCTTCAGTTTCTGCGTGAGCAGAACTTGATGAATCGCAGCGATCCGATTCTGACGCGCGTCGACATCGACGTTGCGGATTTCACCGTGCTTGGTCAGGATGTCGGCGCGGCGACGTTGGCGGTTCGGCAGGGGCGCGATCAGTGGTTGATCGAGCTCGACAGCGAGCCGATCTCCGGGCACGTTGTCGTGCCGTTTCGTATTCGCGATCGACCTCAGATCATCGCGGACATGCAGCGACTGCAGCTGACGATGGGCGGCGATCCGCAGACGCTCGATCCGCGGACCCTACCCGGGTTGCTGGTCAACGCAGCCGACTTCAGCGTCGGGCAGC
>JAHEEN010000196.1 GCA_024640685.1 Rhodospirillaceae bacterium | reverse complement strand
ACGCCATCATATTTGGATCGGGACTTCGTAGCGGATGCTTCGCTACGGAGCGCGAGCTCACGTTGGGTCCTAAGCTCAATTGCTGAAAGTTATGGTGGCCAGGGGCGGAATCGAACCACCGACACGCGGATTTTCAGTCCACTGCTCTACCAACTGAGCTACCTGGCCAAATTTTGATCGCTTGGGAATTTGAGTCCCTGCCTACCTTGCCGCTGCGCGGCCCCGCTACCTGGCCAGTTTCCGAATCGCGGAAACGCCTGCCGCGGATTATCAGTCCCTGCCTGCCCTGCCGAAACCTGGCCAAGAGCGAGGCGGTATTAGACCGGCCCGCTCGCAGCGTCGTCAAGGGCAAGGCCGCGCTCAACTCCGCGTCTGGGCGCTCGACCCTCATACGTCGGTTGCGAGTTTCACGAGCGTCGCCGCCAACACGCGCGTACCGGCCGCTAGATCGGCAGGCGTCGCGCTCTCGGCCTCGTTGTGACTCACACCATCTTTGCACGGCGTGAAGATCATCCCAGTCGGGCAGTGGTAGTGAAGCTGGCGTGCATCGTGGCCGGCAAGCGACAGTATCGGAATTGCGGGAATATCTAATGTGTCGGCCGCGGCAGCGATAGTCGCCCTAATCGCCTCGGGAAACTCCAGAGACTCCGACGTCGCGATCTCCTTGATGCGCGCGGCGCACGGCGCCGCATGGTCAGCGCAAACTGCAGCAATCGCATCGCCGAGCCGCGCCAGCGTCGCCTGATCCGGATGACGCAGGTCGATCGAGAAATACGCCCGTGAAGGAACAACCGACGGCACGTTCGGCGTTACGTCGAACAGTCCCACCGTAAATTTGGCATCGTCGGGCGCAAACGTCGCACGCAGCGCGTCAACGATCCGCAACGCGGCTAGCAGCGCATCCCGGCGCTCCGCCATTGGCTGCGTGCCCGCATGTCCGGCCTCGCCGTTGACCTCGACACGAAATCGGCGCGAGCCCTGAATGCCCGTCACGACACCGACCGGCACGCCGTTGCGCTCGAGCACAGGTCCTTGCTCGATATGCGCCTCGATGAATGCAGCGATCGGCGTGCCGAACTCGCGGCGCTCGAGGTTTGGAGATGCCGCAAGCACGGCCTCGAGCGCAGCTGCCGTTGTTATGCCGTCAGCGTCCGTGACCTCGAGTATCTGCGCGATCGGGCGGCGCGACGTGAATGCTTCCGAGCCCATCATCCCCGGCGAGAACCGCGAGCCTTCCTCGTTGACCCACGCGACGACCTCGACCGACCGCGTCGGCGCGGCGCCCGCATCGAGCATCGCCTCGACGGCTTCGAAACCAGCGACAACGCCGTAGGCTCCGTCGAATTTGCCGCCGGTCGGCTGCGTGTCGATATGTGAACCGGTGACGACCGGTGCCGCCTCGGGGTCGCTGCCGGCCAGCCGGAAGAACAGATTGCCGATGTCGTCCGTGAATACAGACAAGCCGAGCGCCTCGGCCCAATCGATCAGCAGTCGCCGCGCAGCGATCTCCTCGTCGGTCAACGCCAGACGGCAGACACCGCCGTTGGCCGTTGCCCCGATCTCGGCCAACGACATGAGCCTGCGCCAGAGCCGGTCCTCGTCGACTCGGGCGGCTACGCCTTGTTGGATGTTCGCGGAAGCCAGCAGCGCCTCACTTCGTCTTCATGATCTCGGCCGGCTGCGAGCGAGGATCGCGCGCAGGCCAGCGCTCTTGCTCGACGGACGCGAGAAACTCGGCGACGGTCCGATTGAACAGCTCCGGCTCTTCGAGATTCAGCGTGTGTCCAGTCTTGGGCATAACGACGAGCCCGCTACTCGGAATCGTCCGCTTTAGATAGGTGCCGGGGTTCAAGCAATGATCGTCCTCGTCGCCTACGACGATCAGCGTCGGTGCAGCAATCTTTGCGAGCGCTTCCTCGAGATCGTAGAGCGACGGTCGCCCCGCCTGCACGCCGCGCATCGTGTTCGCGCTGCCGATCGCCGAATGCTCGCCGAGCATGCGTCGAAATTCACCCCAACCGCGCGGATCCTTGACTAAGAACGGAATACGCGATGCCGCCATCCCGTACGTGTGCGAGAACGCTTCGCTGCCCTGCTCCTCGAACTCGTCGGCGACATCGCGTGACAGCGTCCGGAAGTACTCCTCGTGCTCCTTCTCGGCACCGTAGCCGGCACCGGCGACGACCAGCGACAGCGCGCGATCCGGGTGCGCCATACCGAAGTGCAGCGCCGCAAAGCCGCCCATCGAGAGTCCGACGACATGCGCGCGCTCGATCTCGAGATGATCCATGACGTCGCGGATGTCCTCGACGGCGCGCGCCTGCGAGTACTGCCCGACGTCCTCGGGCACGTCCGATGGCGGATAGCCGCGGGCATTGAAGGTCACGCAGCGATAACGCCTCGAAAAAAACCGCACTTGCGGTTCCCAGCTACGCTGATCGCCGCCGAATTCGTGCACGAACACGATCGGCGTACCCTGCGACGTGTCCTCGACATGCAGGCGCACGCCGTCGGTCGCGGTTGCGTGGCTGCTCATCTCGTTACCTCAGATGATCGACCGCCGCGACGTGATGCCGCCATCGACCGTATAGATCGCGCCCGACGTGTAGCCGGCGCGAAACGATGCCAAGAAAACGACCAAGTCCGTGATCTCGTGAACGTGGGCTGGGCGCTTCAATGGATAGCGCTCGAGCAACTCCTCGTAACGGCTAGCATCACCGAGGACATCGGCAGCGCGTTTCTTCAACATGTTGAAAATGCGATCCGTGTCGACCGGCCCGGGATTGACGCCGACGACGCGAATATTGTCGTCGAGGCTGTGACCGCCGAGCGCCCGCGTGAACGCCATCAGGCTCGCATTGCCACTGGAGCCTGCGATGTAACGAGGATCGAAGACCTCGCCGCTGTTACCGATATTGTTGATGATCACGCCGCCGCCCATCGCTTTCATTTTTTGATAGTAGATGCGCGTCAGGTCGATATACGCCAGGACCTTGAGCTCCCAACCGTCGCGCCAAGCTTGCGCATCGATCTCGAACAGCGTGCCGCTCGGAATGACGCCGGCGTTATTGACGAGTATGTCGACGCCACCGACAGCCTCGGCGAGCCGCGCGCACGCATCTTGCTCTGTCAGATCGAGCGGGTGCAGCGTCACGCCGACATCGAATTCCGCTTCGATCTCGCCGCGAAGCTTTTCGAGGCGCGCGGCGTTACGCGCGGTCAAATGAACGTTGACGCCTTCTTCGGCAAACGCGCGCGCGAGCCCACGGCCGATACCTTCGGACGCACCGGTGATCAACGCCGTCTTGCCGGTCAGCTTCAAATCCATAAATGAAAATCCTATCGATAGACGAGCAGCACTAGCGTCAGAACAGATCAAAGTCTCCGCTCGAGTTTCGCGCCTCGTCGATCGCGCCGGGCAGAAACTCGCAGAGCTCATCGACCCACTGACGCGGTGTCGTCGTCGAGATCTTGATGAAGCGGTCGCCGAAGGTCTTCGTATGGTAAGCGCCCTGGCGGACCATGACGTTGTGCTTGGCCAGCGCCGCGCACACGGCCTCGGGCGCAACACCGGCATCGACGCATTCGACGATCAAGAAGTTGCCGTTCGACGGCGTGACCGGAACGCGCAAGCCCTCGATATCCGCGACAGTCTCGACAATCATCGCCTGATTGTCACGCGTCGTTGCAAGCACGTCCGGGAACCATTCGGCCTTGACCTTGAGCCCGGCAATCGCGCCGCGCTGCGCGACTATGTTCGAGCCGAGATTGTTCGGCGGCGCTTTCGCAAGCTGCTCGACGAGCCCGGGCTCGGCCGTCAACGAGCCAATGCGTAAGCCAGCGAACCCGAGCCATTTCGAGAAGCTCCAGATCGTGATCGTGCGCTCCGGGTAAAAGCGCGCAGCCAACGTATGCTCGTAGGCGAAATCCCGATATGTGCAGTCGTGGATCAAGTACGCGCCAGCGTCTCGCGCAATTGTGGCGATCTGCTCGATCTCCTCTGGCGTGCAGCAGCAGCCCAGCGGATTGTTCGGGTCTACGAGATAGACGATTTTCGTCTTCTCGGTCACATGTTGCGCGAGCCGCTGCGGAGCTAGCCTAAAGCCGTGCTCGTCGCCGTAGATCGGGATCTGCACGACGCTCGCACCGACCGACTGCGCGAACGCCATCGGCCACGCCCAGGTCGGATCCGTCGTCACGAGCTCGTCGCCCGGATCCAGCAGCGAATGCACAGTGTGATAGAGGGCCGCAATCGCGCCATCGGTGACAATAGTCGTGACGGCGTCTAAGCCTAAGTCGGCGAGAATCAGCGCGCGCAGCTCCTCGAGCCCGGCCGGCGGCGCATAGACGTGATACTCCTCGTCGTCGATCGACTTGACGAGCGCATCGCGAACGGCCGGATGCGCCGGCATGTGGTTCGTGTTCTGACCGAGCCAACGTAGGCCCTGGCTGTTGACGAGCCGATCGAAGTGCTGATTGCGGCGTTCGAAGTCCCGCATTGGATGTCCTGTCTCGAAGGAAATTTGCGCTTTACTCGTTGTTTTTGGCGGCGACGAGGATACCGCATCACGGTGGCACGCATCATATACGGTTCGCACACCAGCCGCAGAATTGCGGCAGACGGCCCAGTGTTGCTAGCCTTCGTGCAGAATGTGCCCACATACGTCAACGTCGCGAATCCACCCAGCCCGCATGCTCGCGGCAATGTTCCTCGCGTTGGGGCTAGTCGCCTGCAGCACGGGCGACGATGCGCCGTTCCCGAGCGAGCCGATTACGCTCGTCGTCAACTGGCCGGCCGGCGGCGGCATGGACCGCGCGGGTCGCCTCGTTGCCGAGTACGCGCGCCGACGTCTCGACGTGCCGGTCGCGGTCATCAACGTCGCAGGCTCGGGTGGCGCGAGCGGCGTGCGGCATGTGGCCGAGGCCGACCCCGACGGCTACACGGTCGGCATCCTCGGCGCGAGCCTGGTCGCGAGCCAGTACATCAATCCCAACGCGAATGCGATCGACGAGATTGAGCTGCTCGCGTTCATGGGCCCCGATCCCGCGGCGCTGCAGGTCCGCGCTGACACCGGCATCACGTCGATTGCGGAGTTCATCGAGCGCGCCCGGCGAGAGCCTGGCTCCGTAAAAAACGGCAACGACGCGCCAGGCGGCGTATCCCACATTGCCGCAACGCTGCTCGGGCAAATCGCCGACGTTGAGCTGACGCTCGTGCCGTACCGCGGCTATGCACCGACCGTAGCCGCAATACTGTCGGGCGAGGTGCAGTCGGCGACGCTGCCCGTGCATCAACTGATCGATCAGCACGAATCCGGCGACATCAGGATACTCGGCGTCATGGCCGAGGAGCGCCACTTCATGGCGCCGGATGTGCCGACGTTCAAGGAACAGGGCGTCGACCTGGTCACGGGCGACTGGCGCGCGATCTACGCACCCAACGGCATGCCGGCCGACCGGCTGACATTCCTCGAGAACCTGTTCCTGGAGACGTTGAGCGATCCCGAGTTCATCGCCGCGGCCGAGCAGCAGAGTTTTTTCGTAGCACCGATGGGCGCCGCCGATACGACGCAATTCATCGAGGCCTTCGACGCGGAGCTCTACCCGGTGTTGCTCGACGCCGATCTCGTCAAGGCGCGCCACAAGTAGCGCGTCTATGAGCCCCGACCCACTGCGCGAGTCCCGCAACCAAATCGCTGCAGGTGCGTTTCTGGCGCTTTGGTCGCTCGCCGGGTGGTCGTCGTTTCTGACGACGCCGGCGTTGCACGCTGACGATTACGGCGTCGATCCGGGGCCGGATCTGCTGCCGTATATCGTGCTCGTGACGCTTTCGCTCGGCGCCGTGCTGTTGATTGGCGAGGGGCTGCGCCGAACGTTTGCGGAGCCCGGCAACGACCGCTACTGGCGGCAGCTGTTCAACGGCTCCGTCGCGCCCGCGCTGTTCGTCGTTTCGCTAGTCGTCTACGTCGTTGCAATCGATTCGATCGGCTACCTGATCTCGAGCGCAATCGTCGCGTTCTCGTGGATCACGATCCTCGGCTTGCGCAACCGCGACGAGCCGACAAGAACAGTCGTTACCAAGGCGGCGCTCGCGACGGCGATCGGCATTGGCGCTAT
>JAHEEN010000195.1 GCA_024640685.1 Rhodospirillaceae bacterium | reverse complement strand
ATGTCGTCAGGAGTCTGCGCGTACCGTACTGCATCGCCTCGAGCGGCGATTACGACAAGATGCGCGTGACGCTCGGCGTAACGGGCTTGCTGCCGTTGTTCGATGGCCGTGTGTTCAGCGCGACCGATGTTCCTCGCGCGAAACCCGCGCCGGACGTCTACCTGCACGCCGCCGAGCGCATGGGCGTTGCGGCGACGTCCGCGCTCGTCATCGAGGACACGGTCCCCGGCGTGACGGCCGCGCGCGCGGCCGGCATGACCGTCATCGGGTTTACGCCGTTGACGCCCGCGGACGCGCTCATCGACGCGGGCGCCACCGTGACGGCGGCGCGGATGTGCGAGCTCGCGCCGCTACTCGACGCTCAGGGTGTAACGACTCAGTCGGCCGCGAAGCAGTAGAGCCGCCCGGCACCACCCGTCGCGTTCAAGTCCTCGACCGAGCAACCGTTGGTCGTGTGGGCTGAGTTCCACGATGTATTCCAGCCGCTCAATCGGTCGTGGTGACCGATGACGGCGTTGCCATCGGAGCCGTCGTAAGTCCAGTTGCGGCACGTTAGATCGATGCCGCCGTTCGTGAGCCCGGCAGCGTACGCGCGACCATGCGAGTCCGAGCCGGTCAGGATGTCGTGCTCGTTGCTCTCGCCTTCGGGCCGGACCCGGCCGTTGACGAGCTCCCCGCGCTCGGTCAGCGCGGTCTCGCGATAAATCAAATTGCGGTCGCGCTCGACGTCGCCGTGAAGATCCGCGAGGCTCGCGGCAATCATGACACCGTTGGCGTTATGCCACGGACCATTGCCTATACGGTCACGCGCGTTGACGGCTACTTCGGTCATCGAGCCCATCGTCGAGAGATAGGCCCGCCAGGTGTGGCCGCCGGCACCAACGGCTGAGGCTAAACGCTGGCATTCGGCATCGGCGCCGGCGAGGCCGCCGAGATCGCCGCTGTGAGTCGTGCTCGTGACGAAGAACGTCATCGGTTCGTCGGTCTCTTGCTGCGCATTTGCTGGTGTTGCGACGGCACAGACTGCGGTAACAATGAAAGCTAATCGAGCGAATTGCATTGCGGTTCCCCTTCTTATTCGTGCGCGCCCGGCCATCGTGCAGCTGGGCTTGCCCGCCATTGTAGCGAGCCTCGAGCTCGGCACCAGCTGTGCGGCTTGTACTTCGCGGCACAGTTGCTCTAAGTTGACGAACAACCGATTCGTTGGCGTATGGAGGCTCGCGGATGACCCGTAGATCGTTGTTACAGCAGGCGGGGGCGTTGGTGTTTGCGGCCACGGCCGTGCACGGCGTCGCCAACGCGCAGAGCGACCGTCCGGTCCTCGGCAACCTGCCAGTCGTGCCGCTCGAGGTTTATCACCTCAATCCGCCCGGCGTCACCGTCGAGACCGTCGCCGAAGGGCTCGATGTCGTCTGGAGCCTCGAGTTTGCGCGTGACGGGCGGTTGTTCTTGACCGAGAAGGCTGGCCGGATCCGCGTCATCGGACTGGACGGCAGGCTAGCCCCAGAGCCCTGGGTCACGGTCGAGGACGTCACGGCTGAGATCCGCGAGAACGGCTTGAACGGGCTCGCGCTGCATCCGCAGTTCCCTGATGAGCCTTGGGTCTATGTGATGTACACCGTCGAGGGCGGCGGTGGCGAGGTCACGAACCGCGTCAGCCGGTTTCGCGAGGTCGACGGGCGTGGCGCCGACGAGGACGTGATCCTCGACGACATTCCCGGCGCGGCGAACCACAACGGCGGGCGAATCAAGTTCGGGCCGGACGGCATGCTTTACATCGGCACAGGAGACGCGCGCGATCGGACCCGGGCGCAGAATCTCGATAACGTCGGCGGCAGCATTCTGCGTCTGACGCCCGAAGGCGACGTGCCGGCAGATAATCCTTGGCCCGGCAATCCGATTTGGGCTTATGGCTTTCGCAACCCGCTCGGGATCGCGTTCCGGCAAGGCGACGGACAGCTGTTCGTCGCCGACCACGGGCCGACGACCGAGTGGGAGCCGCGAATCGGCGCGTTCGACGAGATCAATATCGTCGCAAAGGCAGCGAATTACGGTTGGCCGCGCGTCGTCGGCGCGCCGGGTATCGAAGGCCTCGTCGATCCGATCCTGTCGTGGATTCCGTCGGTGCCGCCAGGCGACATGGTGTTCCACGACGGTAATCTCTATGTGACTGCGCTCTGGTCCGAAGCGTTGGTGCGCGTGTCGTTCGAGGATTCAAGCGATCGCAATCGGGTCACGCGCGTCGAGCGTTGGTTCAACAGCCGCGTCTGGCGGGACGGCGTCATGAGCGAGTCGTTGTATCGGCGGGTCCGGGCGTTAACTGTTGGACCCGATGGTGCGCTCTACATGGGCACGAGCAACCGCGATGGGCGGCTCGAGCCCGAGCCCTATGACGACCGCGTGCTGCGGATCGTCATCGACGACGGCGATTCGTGACGCTGGGCTGGTCCGGCGATCTCAACCGCCGGGCGCCGTGCTGCGGAAAAGCAGCGGCTAAAACTCGTAAGCCATCGTATTGCGATAGTCGAGCAGCGCCTGTTCATGCACGGCGCGGTCGCGCTCGAGCTCGACGATCTCGGTTTCGATGACGCCGATCTGTCGCGACAAGTCCTTGGTCTCGGCGAGGAGCGTAATGCGCTCGCTGGCGCTCGTGCCCTCCGCGATCAACCCGGCCTCGTTATTCGTGATCTGCTGCTTGATGTTTTCGAGCGCCCGGTGACGCTGTGCGATCAGCGAGTCGGCGCTGCGCACGGCCGACTCCAACTCGTGCAGCTCGCGACCTTCGTTATAGGCCCCTAGGAACGCGTACTCGAGGTCGGCCGGACAGACGCCGCGATACGTCGCGCCGCTATGACCGTAATTGAATCCCTTGATCGGTTGGCAGAATGTCTCGACGCCCTCGGCATGACCGCCGCGGTAGGCTTGGAGATTCGGTGTCACGCCGTGTTTCGCGCATGCCTGGCGGTAGCGCGAGATCGATTCGGGCGACCGTCCGAGCGCACCGTCCTCGAAGCCGACCGTACGCCAATCAGTCACGAGGCATTCCTGCTCGTTCATCGTCGCACAGCCGCTGAAGGTCAGCGCCATCATCGAAGCCAGAATCGCCTTGTTGCGTGGTGACATGATCGTTCCTCGCGAGCGCGCCGTAGGGCGCAATCGCCCGCTATTCGGGGGGACGTTTAGTTTATGGACCGCCCCGGTAGAATCCCGTGACCGCAATCACAGTACCGGCCCGATGGGGCCGTCGAGAGCAGTTTCGTGACCAACGACCCGTCGAGCAGCGGCAGGATTCCGACGCACCGAGCCGTGCTCGCGATTGCCGTGCCGGTCATGGTCTCGAACGTCTCGACGCCGTTGATCGGAGTCGTCGACACTGCGGTCGTCGGTCAGTTGCCCGACCCCGCCTATATCGGTGCCGTCGCCGTCGGTGCGCTGATATTCACGTTCGTGTTCTGGGCCTTCGGCTTCTTGCGTATGGGCACGACGGGGTTGACCGCGCAGGCGGCCGGCGCAAACGACGTCGATGAGGTCGCGGCGAATCTCGGTCGCGCGCTGCTCGTTGCCGTCGGCGTTGGTCTCGTGTTGATCGTATTGCAGTGGCCAATTCGCGAGGCGGCGTTCTTTCTGATCGGTGGCAGCGACGGTGTCGAGTCGCTCGCACGCGGCTACTTCGACATCCGTATTTGGGCAGCTCCGGCGACGCTCGCGAATTACGCGCTGCTCGGCTGGTTCATCGGGCTGGGGCGGACGGATATCGGTCTCGTGCTGCAGCTCGTTCTGAATCTCACGAACATCGCACTCGACTCATTGTTCGTGCTCGGCTTCGGCTGGGACGTGCGCGGTGTCGCGATCGGCACGCTTTCGGCGGAGTGTATTGCAGCGACGCTCGGACTCGTGCTCGCGGCCCGCCATCTGCGGGCCATCGGCGGGCGGATCGCGCGCGAGCGGCTCGTCGAGCCTGAGCGATTGCGCCGCACAGTCGTTGTTAACGGCGACATCATGCTGCGCTCGCTGGCATTGATCACGGTGTTTGTCTGGTTCATGGCGCAGGGTGCCTCACAGGGCGATGTGATCCTCGCGGCCAACGCCGTGCTGATGCATTTCATTTCGGTCGCGGCGTTCTTCCTAGACGGCCTTGCGTTCGCGGCAGAAGCGCTCGTCGGCCAGGCGATCGGCGCGCGGCACCGCGCGGGGCTCGTCGCGGCCGTGCGCATCACGACGGTATGGGCGTTCGGTGTTGCGGTTGCCGTCGTCGCGACGCTGGCATTGTTAGGCCCAGCCATCATCGATGCGATGACCGTCGATCCGGCCGCGCGCGCGACGGCGCGCGACTACCTGCCTTGGGCAGTCGCATCGCCGTTGTTGGGTGTCTGGGCGTTTCAACTCGACGGCGTTTTCATCGGTGCGACGCACACGGCAGAAATGCGCAATGCCGCGCTCGCGATGCTCGCAATCTATCTGGTTGGGTGGTGGTTGCTAGCGCCGTTCGGTAATCACGGGCTCTGGGCGGCGCTGTACGTGCATTATGTCGCCCGCATCGTGACGCTCGTCGCCTACTACCCCCGGGTGCTGAGGTCGGTGCCGCTTTGACGGGGTGGAACTCGCCGCTAGGGAACGGGTCAATTTAGCTCGAGCGCGATGTTAAGCTAGCGCTCAAGATCCATATTCGCTCAGGGGGAACGCAATGTTGTTCGACGACCGCTTCGACCGCAGGGATTTTCTCGCCACACTCGCCGCGCTCGGCGTCAGCAATGTCGCGGCACTCAAGGCGTTGGCTCAAGACTCGATGCCGCTGCGCCGCGTGCCTTCAACCGGTGAGGAATTGCCGATCATCGGCCTCGGCTCGAGCAAAGTTATCTCAGAGATCGGTGCGAATGGCACCGAGCCCGTCGCCGCCATTCTGCGCACGCTACTCGAGCATGGCGGTCGCGTCATCGACACATGGCCGCGTGATCCGGCTAACGACTCCGGCTTCGGCCGCGTGCTGGCCGAGCCCGGAATCGCCGGGCGGCCGTTCGTCACGACGAAGGTTTCCGAGGACGGCGCAGCCGGCGTCAATCAGCTCGAGACGAGCCTGCGCTCCTACGGCATGGACACGATCGATCTCGCGCAGGTCTTTAGCCTCACGGATCTGTACACGCATTGGCCGACGCTCAAGGGTTGGAAAGAGTCTGGTAAGGCGCGTTACATCGGCGTCACGGTGTCGAATTACGACCTCTACGACGAACTCGAGACGTTCCTCGCGAGCGAAACGCCGGACTTCATGCAGGTCAACTACTCGATCAGCGAGCGTCGTGCCGAAGAGCGCCTACTGCCGCTCGCGCAGGACCGCGGAATCGCCGTCATCATCAATCGGCCGTTCATGAACGGCGATTACTTCCGGCGGCTCGCGAACGTGCCGTTACCCGACTGGGCGGCGGCAAGCGGCATCCACAGCTGGGCCGAGTTCTCGCTGAAATACATTCTGCCGCATCCGGCGTTGACGACCGTGCTGACCGAGACCAGTAATCCTGTGCACATGGCCGAGAACGCGATGGCCTCGTATGGCGCGATGCCGGACGACGCGACGCGGCAGCGCATGGCCGCCTATATCGACGCGCTGTAGCCTAGGTAATCGCGACGCGGTGAGCGCGGCCCGGCAATAGAGCCGGGCCGGCGTTCGCGTTAGCCGCGCGTGGCGCCGCTCTTCGCCTTGAGCTTTTTGACGGTCTGCCCGTAGTAGTCGGTCATCGCCCGCTCGGCGGCCTGGTCCGGTCCTTTACCGAAGAGCCGGTACGCCGCCGGGTCGACACCGATGACTTTGCGACGACGGTCGTCGTCGTGCGAGTTCAGCGTCAAAATCCCTGGGCTCTCGCCACCGTCGGACGTCAGCCCGAACACGATGCGCGAGACCGATGTATAAGGAATGTTGAGCTTTTCCGACAGCGAGCGCATCGAGTGCGGCCGACCTTCTAGATCGGCATCGATGACTTCCATCGCAATCAGAATGTCGGCGAGCGTTCGAAAGCGGCCGCTGTTGTACGCGCTCGATAGTGTGCCGATAGTCGCCTTACGGACGCCGTTGATGTCAAATTTTGCGCCCGCAAGTTTCGGGCGCCTCCTGCGCGTAGTCGTCATCCTTAACCTCTTGC
>JAHEEN010000194.1 GCA_024640685.1 Rhodospirillaceae bacterium | reverse complement strand
CTCTACCAGGCTTACGTCAATCGGACCTATGCGCTCGCCCTGCGCATGACCGGGAACCGCAGTGACGCCGAGGATTGCACGCAGAACGCGTTCATCAGCGCCTGGCGAAAGCTCAGTGAGTTTCGTGCCGATAGCGACTTCGGCACGTGGCTGCACCGCATTGCGGTCAACGAGGTGCTGATGGCGCAGCGCCGCAGGAGAGGCGCCGAGGATGAGCTCGACGAAGCGCACGCGGCCTCCGAGCGACATCCCGACGCCGGGCTCGATCTCGAGGCCGCGATCGCGACGCTGCCGGCTCAAGCGCGGCACGTGTTCGTGCTGCGGGCGATTCACGGCTATTCGCATGAAGAAGTCGCAGCGACGCTCGATATTGCGCCAGGCACGGCCCGCGCACACTACTTCCGCGCACGCAACGCGCTCAAGCGTGCGCTCGATTCGGAGAACGACGATGAATGAACGAGACGATCCATCGGCGCGCGAGCTCGAGCGACGAGCACAGGCGCTGCCGCTAGAGATTGCGCCGGAGCGGGATCTCTGGCGCGGTATCGAGCTACGGCTCAGTGCTCGAGACGCCGTTGCGGATCCACCGCGGCGAGTGGCCGCGTGGCCTTGGATACCGATGACCGCGGCCCTCGTAGCCGGATACGCACTGGCGACATTCGTACCGTTGCCGGTTTTCGACAACGTTGGCGTTTCGCCGGTATCTCCAGTGACATCGACGTTAATCGACAGCATCGAGCCGGCGCTCGCGCAGCTGCCGGCCAAGACACGCGCTGTCGTCGAGGCGGATTTGACTGGACTCGAGCGCGATTGGCAGCAAATCGAGGAGGCGTTGGCGTCGGAGCCGGACAATCCGCTGCTGCTCGAGCTCCAGATGAGCACCGCCGATCGCGCCGAGGCGTTGCGCGCGCAGATGGATCGCCTGACGAGCGCAGTGGGCGACGAGGGCATCGAGATATGAGTGCCACACGCAGTCTCGCGGTCATCGTCGCGTCCCATGCGATCGCGACGGCAGCTTCCGCGCAGCAGGCCGTTCACCGCATTGTCGACGCAACAGCGACCGGCAGCGTGCGAATAGAGCTCGTCGAAGGCGACGTGACGGTCAGCGGCTGGGATCAGACACGCATCGAAGTCTCCGGCGAGCTCGGTACACAAGCGCAGTCGTTAGCGCTCGAGCAGCAGGGCGCGGAGACGGTCGTGCGTGTCGTCGAACTCGAGAACGTCGACGGCGACGGCGACGGCAGTGAGACGGAGCTCTACGTTAGCGTGCCGCGTGGCAGCAGCGTTGCCGTTTTCGGCACGAATGCCGACGTGCTCGTGACGAATGTCGCAGGCCCGTTGTCGCTGCACACCGTTGCCGGCGACATCGAGGCCGAGTCGTCGGGTGCTGCAATCGAAGCCGAGACGGTCGGGGGCGACATTCGTATTACTGGCCGTGGTGCGAGCGCCGATGCGACGTTGACGACCGTGGCCGGCGAGATCGAAGTCGGTGGGCCGTTTACGCGCATCAACGCCTCGACTGTCAGCGGCGACATCGAGCTCGACGTGCTCGAGACGCGCGAGCTGCTGCTCAACGCGACGAACGGCGACATCGAGGTTCATGCGACCTTTGCCGAGACCGCCGAGCTCAATGCCGAGACGATCAACGGCGACGTCGAGCTCGAGGTCGGCGAGGCCGGCAACCTCAATATCGACGCTGGCTCGTTCAGCGGCCGAATCCGAACGTGCTTCGATGCGCCGGCCGAAGCCGATGCGCCGGTGCAGCGGGACCGGCGCGGTCGCGACCGCCGCGGCGGCGGCACGCTGACGCTTACCGCCAACGCCAACTCGCCAACGGTGCGTGTGCGTACATTGAACGGCGACATCGAAATTTGCTCGTCATAGCTGCGAGCATTCGCGACGCTTCGACAGTCAAAGCTGAGTTTTTGTTCTGAAGGATCATCACCGTTATGGCTAGGATTGCTATTGGCATGGTCGTGCGACTCGGGCTATCGATAGCTGTGTGCGGGGCTATCGCCGAGTCGGCCCGTGCGCAGGACACCGCACAAGTCACCGGCGTCGTCGGCGGAGCGTCGAAGACGTTACAGATTACGCGCGCGACGACGTCACCGCAGATCGACGGCGTGCTCGACGACGAGGTTTGGCAGCACGCGGCGTCATTCGACGATCTCCACCAATTCCTGCCGGTCGATCACGGCGAGCCGAGTGAGCATACGATCGTTTACGTCACTTTCGACGAAGACAATCTGTACGTGGCGGCGCGGCTCTACGAGTCGGAGCCATCCGAGATTCGTGCCCGCCAACTCGTGCAGGGCGCATCACTGCGATTCGACGATACGTTCGGCATTTATCTCGACCCCTACAACAACAAGCGCACGGGTTACCACTTCCAGGCGAACCCCAACAGCATTCGTTCCGAGGCCGTCTTCGAGACTCCTACTGAGCTCAACTGGGACTGGGAAGGCGTCTGGCACGCCGAGTCGCAGATCGACGACGAGGGCTGGACGACCGAGATGGTCATACCCTTCAGAACGCTGAACTTCGAGAGCAGCAACCCGACCTGGGGATTCACGGTCGAGCGCACGATCCAACGCAAGCAGGAAGGCATTGCCTGGGTCTCTTACAATCGCCAACTCAATCCGGCGGCGGCCGGGGAGATCTCTGGGCTTGCCGGCGTCCAGCAGGGCGTTGGCCTCGACGTTGTCCCGTCAGTCATTTCAAGGCAGAACAAAGACTTCGCGACCGGGGCGACGACGTCGGATACCGAGCCGTCGCTCGACGTGTTCTACAAGTTCACGCCGGCGTTGACGGGCGTGCTGACGCTCAATACCGATTTTTCGGCGACGGAGGTTGATGATCGGCAGATCAACCTGTCGCGATTCTCGCTGTTCTTTCCCGAGAAGCGCGATTTTTTCCTGCAGGACGTCGACATCTTCTCTTTCGGCGGCCTAGAGCGAAACGGTATTCCGTTTTTCTCTCGGCGTATCGGCCTCAGTGACGAGCGCACACCCGTCGGGATCGATGCCGGTGCAAAGCTGACCGGCCGCATCGGCCGCTGGAATATAGGCGTGCTCGATATCCAAGAGGAATCCCACGGCGGTATCGATGCCAGCAATCTATTCGTTGGCCGGATTGCGGCGAACGTCCTGCGCGAATCGAGTATCGGCATGATCATGACCGATGGCGATCCCAACAGTAACGTCGATAACTCGCTCGTCGGCTTCGATTTTCGTTACCAGAACACGGCGCTCGGGGATGGCAAGGCGATTCAGGGTGAGCTTTGGTATCAGCAGTCCGATACCGAGGGCATCGATGCCGAAGACGCGGCTTACGGCTTTCGGCTCGCGGCACCGAACAACGAAGGCTGGCGCGGCGAGATCAACTATCAGCAGATTCAAGAGAACTTCAATCCGGCGCTCGGCTTCGTCAATCGCGAGGATGTCGAGGCGACCGAAGTGCGGGGTGGCTACACGTTTAGGCCCGATCATCCGTGGATACGGTCGGTGGAAGTCGGCGCCAATTTCGAGAACTTCGAGCTCTTGTCGACCGGCATGGTCGACACGCAGCAGTTGTTCGTCGAGTTGTTCGAGCTCGAGACCAATGCCGGTGATGGTTACGGTCTGCAGTACAACCGCGAGCGCCAAGTGCTCGTCGAGGACTTCGAAATCGTCGACGGCATCGTGATCCCGGTCGGAGACTACGAGTACGGCGCGCTCGGCGTCGAGCTGTCGGGCGCGTCGCAACGCGTCTTTGCGCCGAGCATCGAGGTTCAATCGGGCAGTTTCTTTAACGGCGACATCATGTCGATCGAGGCCGGCATCGAGTGGCGACCGAACAATCGGCTGTTTCTCGAGCTCGGCTACGAGTACAACGACATCGAGCTACCGGCCGGCGACTTTGTTACAAGGCTGGTTCAAGTTCGTGCGAACTATGCATTCAATGTCCGTTGGTCATGGGTCAATCTGATTCAATACGACAATGAATCGAGCGAGGCTGGCATCAACAGCCGTCTGCGTTGGAATCCACGCGCCGGTCAGGACTTTTTTCTCGTGATCAATCATGGCTTCGACGCCGAACGCACGTTCCGCGGCCTGACGTCGACGGAAAACCAAGTCGCGCTAAAATACACCCATACATTTCGTTTCTAAGCGCGCGGCGGCCGTGAGGGTCGTGTAACCGCGGGCGCCTTCTGTCGCCG
This sequence comes from Rhodospirillaceae bacterium, assembly GCA_024640685.1. Lineage (GTDB taxonomy): Bacteria > Pseudomonadota > Gammaproteobacteria > Steroidobacterales > Rariloculaceae > JAHEEM01. The sequence continues at coordinate 1,951 of JAHEEN010000194.1, read as the reverse complement.
AGTGAGTCGGCGGACGGCCGGAGTATGGGACGCAAGCCAAGCTATACGTGGCACGATGGTTTCGCGATGCCGATGGGATTCCCCGTCGAGGCGTTTGCTTCGGCGCTGGACTACGAGCCCGATGCTGACGACGTCTTCATCGCGACGTATCCGAAATGCGGCACGACATGGACGCAGTACATCGTCTACCTGCTGACGCACCGTGGGCAGCCGTTGGCAGCATCGGAGCTACTCGGCGACGCGATACCACACCTCGAGGAGGTCGGGCGACAGACCGTCGAGCGACTCAGCCGACCGCGTACCATCAAGACGCACTTTCCGTACGCGCTCGTGCCCAAGCACGCCGACGCACGCTATCTGGTCGTGGCGCGCAATCCTTTCGATTGCGTCGTGTCCTTTTATCATCACACGCGCGGGTTCCCGAAGCACTACGACTTCGCTGATGGAACGTTCGACGTTTTCTTCGAATGTTTTATCGCAGGCAACGTCGACTTCGGAGACTATTTCGAGCACACGGCGTCATGGCTCGAACAGACAGCCAGTGCGAACGTGCAACTGCTGACGTACGAGGCGATCTGGGCCGAGCCGCGGGCCGCGATCGTTGCGATCGCCGAGTTCATCGGCGCCGAAGCTGCCGAAGATCCGCGGCTCGTCGATGCCGTGCTCGAGCACAGTAGCCTCTCGAGGATGCGTGTCGACCAGCAGCGTTGGTCGAGCCGGCGGCCCGAGGATATGCCGGCATTCGTACGCAAGGGCGGCGTCGGCGATTGGGTAAACTATCTTTCGCCGCTGCAGTGCCGGCGCATGCTCGAGCGCAGCAGTGCCGTCACTGGCACGACGCGTCTGGAGACGTTGTGGCCGGACGTTTACGCGAATGCATGTGCCTACGCGGGCGTAGAGAAATCAGCCGAGGAGACCAAATGACTACCGACAACGACACCGAGCTCGAAGCCGCGGTGCTTCGCCGCTTGATCGCGCACCTCGATGCGCGCAAGGACGTGCAGAACATCGAGCTGATGATACTCGCCGGCTTCTGCCGCAACTGCCTGAGCAAGTGGTACGCCGAGGCAGCCAAGGAGCGCGGGCTAGACGTCGATCTCGCGGACGCTCAGCAGCGGATCTACGGCATGTCCTATGCCGAGTGGAAGAAGCGTCATCAGGCGCCTGCGACGCCTGAGCAGCTGGCGCGCTACGAGGCGACGCAGAAGGCGCACGACTGAGTAGGCGATGACCGGCGCGCCCCGAATGCCGGTGATGTTCGTCGGTCACGGCTCGCCGATGAATCTCATCGAGCGCAATGCCTGGAGTCGCGGCTTCGAATCGCTGAGCGCGTTCTGTCCCCAGCCGAGGGCAGTGCTTGCGATTTCAGCCCACTGGTATGTCGACGGGAGCTTCGTCACCGGCGATGAGGCGCCGCGAACGATTCACGATTTTTCGGGATTTCCTCAGTCGTTGTACGAAATCGACTACCCGGCGCCAGGCGACCCGGATCTCGCCCAGCACATCGCCGACCTACTGGGAGCCGAGCGTGTGCAGGTCAGCCTCGATTGGGGGCTCGACCATGGGACGTGGAGCGTGCTGCGCTGGATGTACCCGCAGGCGAGCTTTCCGGTACTGCAGCTCAGCATCGATCGCCGGCTTCCACCGCAAGCGCATGTGGATCTCGGTACCGCGCTCTCACCGCTGCGCGATGACGGCGTATTGATCCTCGCAAGCGGTAACGTGACCCACAATTTGCGCGACGCGTTCATGCGGATGAAATCCGGTCAGACGGACACACCCGACTGGGCGCAGCGATTCGACGAGGCAGCAGCAGCGGCGGTTGTGGCACGCGATGCCAATGGTTTGCTGGCGCTTTGGCCGGATAGCACCGACGGCAGGCGCGCGCACCCGACACCGGACCACTGGCTGCCTCTGCTCTACGCCCACGGCGCAAGCTCGCGAGACGATC
>JAHEEN010000193.1 GCA_024640685.1 Rhodospirillaceae bacterium | reverse complement strand
GGCTCGGCGATCGGCACGACGATGTATTGGCGACCTTCGTGCATGTACGTCATCGGCGCGCCGGTCTGCGGCGCCGGCATGTAGACCGAGCCGACGATCTCGCCGGTCGCCTTGTCGTAACCCTTCAACAATCCGCCCGGACCTTCAGGCGTCGTGCCGTTGTAACGCATGTAGCCGCCGTCGAAGCCATAGTCCCCGGTGATCACGAGTGTCGGCGTCACAACGAGGCCGCCGCGGTTCGTACGCCCGGTGTTGCCGATGTCGACACCCTCGAGCGCGGGGTGGTTCTTGATCTCTTCGGGCGTCTCGCCGTACGGCACCTGCCAGGCGATGTTACCGGTATCCATGTCGTAGGCCGTGATCCGGCCGTACGGCGGCTTGACGAGCGGTAGGCCTTGCACGGTCGGCGCCGTGCGGCCGTCGTTGTCGGCGTCGCCGAGCGCCGGATCCGTGGCCATGCCGCGGAAGTAATTCATATCCGACAGCCCTTCGCGCGGCACGACGAGGCCGAGCGGCGATACCGCCGTCGATGACGGGATGTAGAACATGTTCGTCTCGGGGTCGAAGCCGCCGCCGGCCCAGTTCGATCCGCCGATCGTCGACGGCAACATCAACGTCGCAAGCGGTCGGGGCCAGCGGCTGGCGACCGGCGGCGTGAACAACGGTCCGATCTTGTAGTCGCGGACGATCTCCACGGCCTCGGCCTTGAGCTCCGGCGTGAAATCGATCAGATCGTCGAGCGACACGCCCTGGACGTCGAACGGCGGCGGCCACGTGACGAACGGCTGCGTCGGGCTGGTCTGCTCGAGCGGCACGTCGGACTGCTCGACCGGACGGTCCTCGATCGGCCAGACCGGCTCGCCGGTCTCGCGATTGAAGACATAGAGCCAGGCCTGCTTCGTCGGCTGAATGATCGCCGGGATCTCTTCACCGTCGACGACGATATCTGCAAGCACGGGCGGTGTCGGGATATCGAAGTCCCAGATACCGTGACGCACGAGCTGGTAGTGCCAACGCCGCTCGCCGGTGTGCAGATCGACGGCAACGATACTCTCGCCGAACAGGCCGTCGCCCGGACGGTGACCGCCGTAGTAATCGCCGGTCGGCTGCTCGATCGGCAGATACGCGAGACCGAGCTCCGGATCGATCGCCATGTTCGTCCACGCACCCGTGTTGCCCGTGAACGACGCCGACCCCTCGCCCCACGAGTCGAAGCCGAACTCACCCGGCATCGGGATCGTGTGAAAGATCCATAAGCGCTCGCCGCTGCGTGCGTCGTAGCCGCGGATGAAGCCCTTCTCGTTGCGGCGGCTCTCCGGACGTGAGCCGGTCAAGTGCGCGGCACCGATGACGATGACGTCGTCGGCAATCAACGGTGTCGCATGCAGGCCGATCTCGCCTTCGATCAGATCCATGTCCTGATCGGCCTCGAGCTTCAAATCGACGACGCCGTCGTCACCGAACTCGGCCACGGTCTCGCCGGTTTCGGCATCGAGCGCGACCATCCGATAGCCAGGCGTGACATAGATAATTCGCTCGTCGTCGCCATCGCGCCAATACGACAGGCCGCGTCCGGACAGCGCACGCGGCGCCGTTTCGCCGCGCGCACCTTCGTCTTCGCGATGCATCCACAGAAGCTCACCGGTTGCAGCGTCGAGCGCGACGACTGCGCGGCGCGACCCGGCGGTCGCATAGACCGTGCCGCCGATCATCAGCGGCGTCGTCTGATAGCGCGTCTCGGGGCGAGGCCCGAACGAGTGAGTCCTGAATCGCCACGCAATCTCGAGCTCGGAGAAGTTATCGGCGTTGATCTGGTCGAGCGGCGCGTAGGAGGTATTCGACAAATCACCGCGGTAGTTGCGCCACTCACCGTTGGTCGTGCCACTCTCGGCCGCGACGGCGGCACCGGCGACGACCACGGCGGCCGTCGTCGCTAGGGATAGCAAAATCTTGGTCATTCGAGCTCTCTCTTGTTGCTTCGTCGGACTCGGTGCAGCGAGTTTGCGCTGCGGGACAACGCATGACAACCCCGCGGGAGCCCCGTCAGGGCGCGTTATCCGGCCTCACCGAGCTCAGCCGCGAACGACGTGCGGTAGAGACTCCAGACAGCGACGAACAGCGTTGCGATCATCGGCCCCAAGATAATGCCGACGATGCCGAACAACGACAGGCCGCCGAGCGTGCTCAGCAGTATGAGCAGATCCGGCATCTGGGTATCTTTGCCGACCAGCCGCGGCCGCAGCACGTTATCGGCCGTGCCGACGACGACGGCGCACCAGGCGCCGACTGCGATCGCGGCAACCACTTGTTCGGTCGCGCTCAGGTAGATCACGGCCGGCACCCAGACGAGCGCCGCGCCTACGCCGGGGATCACCGACAACACGGCCATGACCGCACCCCAGAACACGGCGCCCTGAATACCCGCGAACAAGAATGCGACGCCAGCCAGAGCACCTTGCAGCAAGCCAATCGCGAATGTGCCCTTGACCGTCGCACGAATGACCGACAGCACCCGCTCGGCAAGCAACGCTTTTCGGTCCGCTGCCATCGGCACGCACGCGAGCACGAATTCGGCGAGGCGCGTGCCGGCACGCAGCAGATAAAACAGCGTGTAGAGCATGACGAACGCGCTCAGAAAGAACTGCACCGTGCCCTGCGTGACGCGCGACAGGCCGTTGACGAGGAACTGTCCCGCCGAGCTCGCAAACTCGCCGAGCTTGGCCGTGATCTGCGCCTCGTAGGGAGCAATCGTCTCACGGCCCGGCAGCCAATCCGGCAATAGCGTCATCCGCAACCGATCCGGATCCTCGAGTTGTTGCTGTATCCACGGGGTCACGGTCTCGCTCAGCGCGGCGGCCTCGGCAGCGAGCAGCGCCAATAGCCCGAGCATCGGCAAGCCAACGATCAGCACGGCAACGACGAGTGTCAGAATCGCAGCGAGACCTTCGCGACCGCCGAGCCGCACGCTCAGTGCATGCTGCACGGGTTGCAGCAACACGGCGGACAGTGCGGCAAGAAACAGCGCATCGAGAAAGCCCGCGATCAGCCAGACGAACGCCGCCGAAACGATTGCGACGAGCGCGAGCAAAAACCACTGTTGAAACCGGCTTTCCGAGGCTACGTCCACCGGCGACGCCCTTGCTCGCGCGCGTTACTCGACATCGGGCCCGACGATGTGCTCGAGATCGAGGTTGTTGTCGGTACAGAAATACTCGACCATCGGCTCGTCGGTCCACGGGATGTCCCAGCCCGCCGTCCATGGCCGCGTATACGCCTTCGGATCGTCGATCGTGACCTCGTAACGCAATGTGTCGAAGGTCGGACGCGAGATGCGCTCGATCAGATGCAGCGCATCGGTGTGCACCATGCCGGTCGGCCGGCGTGCAAACCAGAATCGCTCGTTGAAGCCGATGGTGTCGATGACGAGCGTATCGCCCTCCCAGTGACCGACCGAGTGGCCGAAAAACGTCGGCACGTAAAAATCGCGATCCGGATGCTCGCGGCCGTCCATGTAGATCGTCCGGTAGCTACGTGGCCCGCCACCGGACAAGATCACGACGCGCTGACGCTCGGTGTCTTGGACGATGTCGATGCCGTACGGCGTATGAAACTGCCGCGGCCCGCCGTTCGCCATGCAGCGCGGATGCGGATCGTCTTTGCCCAATGTTGCGAGCCGATACTGAACGAGCGCCTTCGACCACGGCTTGAACGGCGCAACTTTGTCGAGATCGTCGGGGTTGACGAGAAACGCACCCTCCATTTCGACGGGCTGCTCCGACAGATTGCCGACACCGGTCGCCCAATGTCCGTCGCTGCCGGGCGGCGCGCCGAGATTGATCGTGCCATCGGCGAAACGCGGCGGTGGCTCTGCAACCTGCTGCGATCGGCTGGACATCGGTAACGACAGGTAGCCGATGGCCGACAAAAGGACCGTCAGAGTCCTAGTGCGCATCGAGTACTTCATCGGTCGAGCCCACGGGCGCCTGCGGTTACTCGGGCAAAAAACGCCGCGATGCATCGACGTCACAGTCGTACGGCGACATCTCCATGTCGGGCACATAGATGAGCTTGCGGGCGTGCGCGAGCGTGCCATCGAAGTAATCCGGATCGCTGAGCTCGAACTCCACAGCGAGCCGCGTGCCGCCGTCGGTCAACTCGTAACGCTCTACGACGTGTTTCCTAGCACCCGACGGAATGCCGTTTTGGTAAGGCGAGCGGTGATCGGAGAAGTTCTGCGTATCGACGACGAGCACGTCGCCTTCCCAGCGTCCAATCGAATGACCTTCATCGAAGCGTCGATCCGGCGCCGGGTGCTCGCGCCCGTCCATATAGACCGTGCGCTCGTTGTCGAAGAACTGGCTGCGGATCACGATCGTCCGTGCGGCCTCGTCGACCGTGAACTCCATCGGATAGATATCGGTGTAGATGATCGGCCCGGGCGTCGGCCGGCCGATACAGCTGACGAGCGGATTCTGATCGGAGTTGTCGTCGTAAACCGCGAGCGCTTCGGTTCCGCGGGCGTTCAGCTCGAGGTCGCGGCGCGTGAGCTCGTCGAATCCGCCCGGATAGTCGATCAACGAAGCTTCGTCGACAAACCACTTGCCCTCGATAGACGTCGCGCGTTGGCCGACGAGGCGTCGTTCCGAAACCTCGCCGCGCGGCAGCTCTACGCCATCCGCGGTCGCGAGCGACACGAAAATGCCATAGGGGCGCCCGCTGCGCGACGGGTTGACCGTGAACGTCACCCGATCGCCGACCGCGAGCGTATCGTCACTCCAGCCGTTCCGCCGTGACCAAATGGCCGAGTTCATCTGCACGGACCATTCGACGACTCGACCGGACTCGTCGGTCGTCGCAGCGCTGAAATACGTATGCGGGTTGCGCAGGCTCCACTCGGTGATCGTGCCCTCGAGCGTCACGACGCGATCGAGATCGATATTCGCATCGCTGTGATGTCCGTGAGCGACGACCCACGATGAAAGGCCTACGATTACGACGACTGACGTTCTCATATGCACACCCTCTGCAAACGCTGACCGAGCACAAGCTCAGCATCACGGCCGCCTCGGCCGATCGCAGGTCAACGCCGATCGACACACAGCAACGAGAAAATAGCACAACGCTAATCGAGCGCGATGACATATCGCGGCGTTGGCTTTAGCATCCGAGAACGCCAGGCGTTCGAAAACGGGACGAACCCACGTGAGACCGATTGTCATCGCCATCCTCGCCGTCGCGGCCGGTCACGCGCAGGCCCATCACAGTGATGCCGGGCTCGATCTCGACCGTGCGATAGCGATCGATGGCACGGTCACGGGCTATTACTGGCGCAATCCGCACGTCTATTTCACGGTCTCTGCAATCGGCACGGATGGTAACGACGTCGAGTGGCGGCTGCAGATGACGTCGGTCGCCGCACTTATGCGCATGGGTTGGCATGCCGAGACGCTGCGACCCGGCGACCGCGTGTCGGTCACAGCATTTCCGGCAACGAACGGCCGTCCGTACGCGAAACTGGAAACGATCGCGCATGCCGACGGGCGCGCTGTCGCCGAAGCGCCCGCAACGGCCGTTGCCGAGCCCGCGCGCGTCGCGGGGACCGCGATCGCGACGTCTCTAGCGGGCCGCTGGCTCACGGACGAGGCCACGTCACGGCGCTTTCCGTCGCGCATCGACGGGCTATTCGCGCGCAATGCGACGCTGACCGCGGGGGCACGCGTCAAGCAAGCCGGCTACCAGGAAAACTCGGCTGACAATCCGCAGCTACGCTGCCTTTCGCGCCCGCCACCCGCGATGATCCTCTATTCCGACCTCTATCCGCTCGAGATTGAATTTGACGCGGCCGCGGCTAAGGTCACGATGCGCAGCGGCTATTTCGACGCCGTGCGGACCGTCTACCTCGATGGCCGCGCACACCCGCCGGATTCCGAACGCTTCTACGAGGGCCATGCAGTTGGACATTGGGAAGGCGAGACGCTCGTCGTCGATTCACGCAACTTCGAGGACTACCAGTCCCTGCAGAGCGGTATTCCGTTCGGCGCACAGAAGCATCTGATCGAACGCTATGCACTGACAGACGACGGCCGGCGGATGACAGTTGATTTCGTCCTCGAGGACCCCGAGCACCTCGCCGAGCCCATCACGCACCGCCGCGAGTTACTGTATGCACCAG
>JAHEEN010000030.1 GCA_024640685.1 Rhodospirillaceae bacterium | reverse complement strand
GTTGGCGGCGCCGTTCAAGTTGCTCGTCGCCGTGTGCCAGGCCCTAGCGGCGATGCGTCGTCGTCGCCCAGCCGCCGTGCTGGGTATGGGCGGCTTCGTCTCAGGCCCCGGTGGGCTAGCGGCGTGGCTGACCCGCCGGCCACTGCTAATCCACGAGCAAAACGCCGTCGCTGGTACCGCGAATCGCTGGCTCGCACGACTGACGACACACGTGTTCGAAGCTTTTCCGGATAGTTTTCCGAGCGATCGCGCGACTGCGCAAATCGGTAACCCGGTGCGCGAGGAGATTCGCGCGGTCGCCACACCGGCCGCGCGGTTTGCGGGACGGCGCGGCGATCGCGGTCGGCTGCTCGTCATCGGTGGCAGCCAGGGTGCGCGCGCGCTGAACCGCGAAGTCCCGGCCGCGCTCGCGCGTCTCGGCGCTGAGCTTGAGATCGACGTCTGGCATCAGGCGGGCGCGGAGATCGAAGCGGCGCGCGCGGCTTATGCCAACGTCGGCTGCGAGCTGAGGCTCGAGCAGTTTATCGACGACATCGCAGAGGCCTATTCCTGGGCCGATCTCGTCGTGTGTCGTGCCGGTGCGTTGACGGTCGCCGAACTCACGGTCGTCGGGCTCGGTGCCCTGCTCGTCCCCTACCCCTACGCGATCGACGATCACCAGACGCGCAACGCGGCGTGCTTCGCCGCGAACGGTGCAGGCATCGTGATCGCCGAGGCCGAGCTCGACGCACCCCGCCTCGAGCGTGAGCTCGTGCGTTTATTCACGGATCGTCAGGCGCTCCTGCGCATGGCCGAGTGCGCCCACGCGCAAGCACAGCGTGACGCCGCCGACCGCCTTGCAAGTGCCTGTCTCGACGCAGCGGGGAGGGGCGCATGAAGCAGCCGATGGGCGCCACCCGCGCGATCCACTTCGTCGGCATCGGCGGCGTCGGCATGGCCGGCATCGCCGAGGTGCTGCTGAATCTCGGCTATATCGTGCAGGGCTCGGACGCCAAGGCGAGCCGCGTGACGGCACGCCTCGGGCGCCTCGGTGCGACGACGTTCGTTGGGCACGCGGCGGAGCATCTTGGGCAGGCGGATGTCGTCGTCGTCTCGAGCGCCATCGCGCCCGATAATCCCGAGGTCGTCGAAGCGCTACGTCGGCGTATCCCGGTCATTCAACGTGCGGAGATGCTCGGCGAGCTGATGCGCTTCCGCTACGGCGTCGCCGTCGCCGGTACGCACGGCAAGACGACAACGACGAGCTTGATTGCGAGCGTTCTCGCTGAGGCCGAGCTCGATCCGACGTTCGTGATCGGCGGCCGCCTTGCAAGTGCCGATGCGAACGCACGTCTCGGCGGCGGACAGTACCTCGTTGCCGAGGCCGACGAGAGCGATGCGTCGTTTCTGCATCTGCAGCCGATGATCAGTGTCGTCACGAATATCGATGCAGATCATCTGACGAGTTACGAGGGCGAGCTCGGTCGGCTCAAGCAGGGGTTTCTCGAATTCCTGCACAACCTGCCCTTCTACGGTCTCGCCGTGATGTGTCGCGACGACGAGAACACGGCCGAGCTGATACCAAACGTCGGTCGGCGGGTTGCAAGCTATGGATTCTCGAAGCGCGCCGACATTCGCGCGACCCACGTTACCGCAAAGGGACTTGCCAGCGAGTTCGTCGTGCATCGGGCGGGGCGACCCGAGCTGCAACTGCGGATAAACTTGCCGGGACGCCACAACGTGCTCAATGCGCTCGCAGCCGTTGCGGTTGCGAGCGAGCTCGATGTCGACGACGCTGCGCTCGCCAAAGCGCTCGCGGAGTTCTCGGGGATCGACAGGCGTTTCCAGATTCTCGGCACGGTGACGACGACGGCAGGGCGAGTCACATTCGTCGACGATTACGGCCATCATCCGACCGAGATCGCTGCGACAGTAGCGGCAGCGCGTGATGCGTGGCCCGACCGGCGCCTCGTCGTCGCGTTTCAGCCGCATCGTTTCACGCGCACGTACGAGCTCATCGACGAGTTTGCACAGGTGCTATCCGTGACGGATGCGCTGCTCTTGACCGACGTCTACTCCGCCGGCGAGGCGCCTATCGAAGGTGCCGATAGCAAGTCGCTCGCGCGTGCAATTCGCACGCGCGGCGCCGTCGAGCCGGTACTCGTCGACGATATCGAGTCGCTCGCCGACGTGCTCGCCGACGTTCTCCGCGACGACGACGTCGTGCTGACGCTCGGTGCGGGCAGCATTGGTGCCGTTGCGCAGCGCTTGCCGGCGGCGCTTGCTACCAAGGCACCGGTTGAGGTTAAGCGATGAGCGCCGCGATCAAGCGCCGCCGCGACATGCGATCCGAGGAGTTACTCGATGAGCCGATGAGCGCGCATACGTCGTGGCGCGTCGGCGGCACTGCCGATCGGTTCCTAAGCCCGAGGACGGTAGAGGCGCTCGCGCAGTGCCTGCGCTCGGTGCCAGCGGACGAGCCGCTGCATTGGATCGGTTTGGGCTCGAACCTGCTCGTGCGCGATGGCGGACTTCGCGGCACGGTCATCTGCACGTCGGATCTCGAGAAATCGATCGAGCAGATCGACGATACACGCGTTCGCGCGACCGCGAGCGTGCCGTGCACGACGCTCGCTCGCCACTGTGTGCGCCTAAAGCTCGGGCCGGCAGCATTTTTCGCCGGCATTCCGGGGTCACTGGGTGGAGCGCTCGCGATGAATGCCGGCGCGTTCGGCGGCGAGACGTGGGACAACGTCTCGTCGGTCGAGACAATTTCGCGCAACGGTGAGATCGCGGTCCGCGGCAAGGAGCGGTTCGATGTCGGCTACCGTAGCGTCAGCGGCCCAGCCGACGCATGGTTCGTCGCCGCGACGTTCGACTTCGACGGCGACGAGTCGGCCGATATGCGTGACGTCACCGAGATCGTCAGGCGCCGCGGCGAACTGCAGCCGATCGGCCGGCCTTCGTGCGGCTCGGTGTTTCGCAATCCGCCCGGCGATCACGCCGGACGTTTGATCGAGGCAGCGGGACTCAAGGGCGCCTGCATCGGCGGCGCCACGGTCTCCGACAAGCACGCGAATTTCATCATCAACGAAGCCGATGCGTCTGCGGCAGACATCGAGGCACTGATCGAGCACGTGCGTGCGACGGTCTTCGCCGACAGTGGCGTCGCGCTAGAGACCGAAGTGCGCATCATCGGTGAGCGGGCGACATCGGAAGGTGTGCAATGACGCGCGTGCGCAAGAATCGTCGCAAGTCGACTTCGCGCCCGATCAAGCTGCCGCGCATCCGCTTCAAATTGCCGTTGCGGTGGTTCGTCGTCCCGCCGGCGGCCGTTGGCGCGCTGTTTGTCGCTGTCGTGTCGGTGCGTGCAGCGTCGGGCTTGCCGATCGAGCAACTACGAGTCGAAGGGGCGTTTCAGCGGATCACGCCGCTGCACATCGAGGACGCGGTCGTCAGTGCACTGAAGGGTGGTTTTCTAACAGCCGATCTGGACCGGCTGAAGGGCGCAGTCGAAGCACTCGATTGGGTCGACACGGCGGAGCTCACGCGCGAATGGCCGGACACGTTGGCCGTTACGGTTACCGAGCAGCAGGCGGCCGCGCGCTGGGGCAGTACGGGTCTGTTGAATGTGCGCGGCGATTTGTTCAGCAACGATCGCCGCTATGGCTTGCCAGAGTTGCCGGTGTTGTCGGGCCCGTCCGGCAGCGAACACGAGGTCGCTACGCGCTATCTCGATCTGCGTACGCGGCTGTCGCTGGCTGGCCTCGCCTTGGCAGGGCTTTCGATGGACGAACGCGGTGCGTGGACCGTCGAGCTCGCGGGCGGGCAGCGCGTGCGGCTCGGCAGGCGCGACGTCGATGCGCGACTCGACCGCTTTTTCTCGGCCGTGCTGCCAGCGCTGGGCACCCAGCTCGAGCGAATCCGATACTTCGATCTGCGGTACACGAACGGCTTTGCCGTGTCGTGGCTAGACGAGCTCGAGCTGAGCCGCGTCGACCCCGCAATCTTCGGCAGTACCGGTTAGAGGGGGCGGTAGCGAATCGCGTCATGAGAGGCAAGAAGGATGAACGCCGTTTGCTCGTCGGTCTCGACATCGGCACGTCGAAGGTCGTTGCCGTCGTCGGCGAGCTGTCATCCGAGGGGGTCCTCGAGGTCATCGGCATCGGCTCGCATCCGTCCCGCGGACTCAAACGCGGCGTAGTCGTCAACATCGAGTCGACCGTGCAGTCAATTCAGCGTGCCGTCGAGGAGGCCGAGCTGATGGCCGGTTGCGAGATCAATACGGTCTACGCGGGCATCGCCGGCAGTCACATTCGCAGCCTCAACTCGCACGGCATCGTGGCGATTCGCGAAAAAGAGGTCAGCCAGACCGATGTTGAGCGCGTGATCGATGCGGCGCGCGCCGTGGCGATTCCTGCGGACCAGAGAATTCTGCATGTCCTGCCGCAGGAATTCGTCATCGACACCCAAGAAGGCATTCGCGAGCCGATCGGCATGTCGGGCGTGCGCTTGGAGGCGAAGGTGCATCTCGTGACCGGTGCAGTCTCGGCCGCGCAGAACATCGTCAAGTGTGTGCAGCGCTGCGGGCTCGATGTCGAGGACATCGTGCTCGAGCAGCTCGCGTCAAGTTACTCGGTGCTGACGGAAGACGAGAAGGATCTCGGAATCTGCCTCGTCGACGTCGGCGGCGGCACGACCGACATTGCCGTTTTTTGCGGCGGGGCGATTCAGCATACGGCCGTAATCCCGATCGCAGGCGATCAAGTCACGAACGACATCGCGGTCAGCTTGCGTACGCCGACTCAGTACGCCGAGGAGATCAAGATCAAGTACGCGTGCGCCCTGTCGCAGCTCGCGAATCCCGATGAGTCGATCGAAGTGCCGAGCGTCGGCGACCGGCCGCCACGGCGGCTTGCGCGCCAGACGCTGGCCGAGGTCGTCGAGCCGCGTTACGAGGAGCTCTTCGCGCTCGTGCGCGACGAGCTCAGACGCTCGGGCTTCGAGGAGCTTATCGCGGCGGGGGTCGTGTTGACGGGCGGCAGCGCGAAGATGGAAGGCGCCGTCGAGCTCGCTGAAGAAATTTTTCACATGCCTGTCCGGCTCGGAATTCCGCAATACGTTGAAGGCTTGGTCGACGTCGTCAGAAATCCGATTCACGCGACGGGAGTCGGTTTGTTGCTGTACGGCACAGCCGCATCACAAGCACGTGCCGCCTCGGTTGCCGGCCGCGGCGGCGTCTTCAATGCGCTTGGGCGCATGAAGGCCTGGTTTCAAGGAAATTTTTAGGCGCTCAGGCTAAGGAGTCCGACAATGTTCGAGTTAATGGATGGCTATAGCGAAACCGCGATCATCAAGGTCATGGGTATCGGTGGCGGTGGTGGCAATGCGGTCGGGCACATGATGACGTCGGGTATCGAGGGCGTCGACTTCATCTGCGCGAATACTGACGCGCAAGCGCTGAAAAGTGCGCGCGTGAAGACGGGCCTTCAAATCGGCTGCAATATCACGAAAGGACTCGGTGCGGGTGCGAACCCCGACGTTGGTCGGCAGGCCGCGATGGAGGATCGTGACCGAATTCAGGAGATCATCTCCGGCGCCGACATGCTGTTTGTGACCGCGGGTCTCGGCGGCGGCACCGGCACCGGCGCGGCTCCGGTGATCGCGCAACTCGCCAAGGAGCTAGGCGTATTGACGGTTGCGGTCGTCACGAAGCCGTTCCAGATGGAAGGAACGAAGCGCATGCGAATCGCCGATCAGGGCATCGCCGAGCTCGGACGTTACGTCGACTCGCTGATTACGATACCGAACGAGAAGCTACTGAGTGTCCTCGGACCGGAGACGACGCTGCTCGACGCGTTCAAAGCGGCGAATCAAGTACTGCAAGGGGCGGTTCAGGGGATCGCCGAGCTGATCACGCGGCCGGGGTTGATCAACGTCGACTTCGCCGACGTGCGCACGGTCATGGCCGAGATGGGCATGGCGATGATGGGCTCGGGGATGGCGAGTGGCGCCGGTCGCGCACGCGATGCCGCTGAGGCAGCGATCTCGAGCCCGTTGCTCGAGGACATCAATCTGGCCGGCGCGAACGGTGTGCTAGTGAACGTGACGGCGGGCATGGACCTATCGATCGGCGAGTTCCAGGAAGTCGGCGAGACTGTACGCCAGTTTGCATCCGACGAGGCGACGGTCGTCGTTGGCACCGTCATCGACCCGGAGATGAGTGACGAGCTGCGAGTCACAGTCGTCGCGACGGGTCTTGGGCAACCGGCGATGCAGGCTGACAGGCCGGTCAAGGTCGTGCGCCGCGATCCGGGTCGAGAACGCGACTACGCCGAGCTCGATCGCCCGACAGTGCAACGAAAGCGGGCCGTCGGAGACGGTGTCGGCGAGTTCGGCGAGGATTACGAGGACCTGCTCGACGTGCCGGCTTTCCTGCGTCGCCAGGCGGATTGATGCGCCGAGTATGTGCGACGTGCATCCTTGCCGGAGTCGCGGAGCGCATGGTAACGTGCCCGCCTTCCTCCGCTTTTTGCCGATCGGCGTCGTAGGGCAGTCCCGGTCGTAGGACAGTGAAGCAGCGCACACTCAAGGAATCCATTCGGGCAACCGGGATAGGTCTGCACGGCGGCGAAAAGGTCTATATGACGCTGCGTCCCGCGCCGCCCAACTCCGGCATTATCTTTCGCCGAATCGATCTCGATACGCCGGTCGATATCCCGGCCGATGCGCTCAAAGTCACGCAAACGACCTTAGGGACGACGCTGGAGAGCGAGGGCGCGAAGGTCGCAACCGTCGAGCACCTCCTTTCCGCGATGGCCGGGCTCGGCATCGACAATGCGTTCGTCGATCTGACCGCAGCCGAAGTCCCGATCATGGATGGCAGCGCGGCGCCGTTCGTGTTCCTGTTGCAGTCGGCCGGTATCGAAGAGCAGACCGCCTCGAAGCGGTTCGTGCGGATCACGCGTCCGGTCGAGGTCCGCGACGGCGACAAGTGGGCGAGGTTGACGCCCCACAACGGCTTCAAGGTCAATTTCGAGATCGATTTCGATCATCCCGTGCTGCGCAAGCATCGCCAGACCGCAAGCCTCGAGTTCTCGACGACGGCGTTTCTGCGCGAGATTAGTCGGGCGAGGACGTTCGGATTTTTGCGTGATCTAGAGACGCTGCGCGAGAGGGATCTAACACTCGGCGGCAGCCTCGATAACGCGATCGTCATGGACGAGTATCGCGTCCTCAACGAGGACGGATTGCGTTTCCGCGACGAGTTTGTCCGTCACAAGATTCTCGATGCCGTCGGCGATCTGTATCTGCTCGGGTGCTGTTTGATCGGTGAGTTCACGGGCTTCAAATCCGGCCACCACCTGAATAATTGCTTGCTGCGCGCTGTGCTGGCCGACCAAGCAAGCTACGAGGAGGTCGTTTTCGAGGACCGCCGCCGCTCGCCGGTCTCCTACCAGCTGATCGCCGAGGCCGCCGACTAAGGGCACTGCCTAATGCTCAGCCGATTGGGCTGACCTTGACCTTGATGCGTGCGGCGCCGAGCTCGTCGGTAAGGTAGCGCACGCGGGCCGCCCAGCCCGAGGCGTCCATTGTCAACAGTAACCCACCGTCCTCGAGTCGAGCCGCCGAGACCAGATGCTCCGCCGCGTCTTCCGGCAGTAACGCGCGAATTTCCTCGGTCGTCTGACGGCGCCGCCGCGCCTCGACGCCTAGCGCCGCAAGGCGACCGCTGGTTAGCAGTTCTTCCAACGATTTCGGGGCCTTATCGGACATATTTTGAGACTGCCGTCAACGTTTTGAGGCGCCAAGCTTGAGTGTCAATCGGATTGCCGGCATTCTAGCAACCTCGATAAGGCAAACCGCTCCAAAGAGCGGGACGCAAAGCCACCGGTCTACGGGCATGTTCCTACGATAGCGGGGTTACCGGGTGTCTATTTACGTAATAAGTTATACTGATCCCGCTTGTGTCGGATTAATCCGAACGCATGCGTATAACGATACCCAAAATTTTCCTTTTAGGGGCGGATTTTCATGGAGCTAATCCTTCTATCGAAGGGTCGCGGCCAAGTTGGGCATGTTCAGCTCAGCGCGGGGTCCGTCTGGGTCGGCGTCGTCGCCGCCGCGCTCGTGCTCTGTGGAGCTGTGTTCTATGTCGGCTATCGCGCGGCCGGGGTTCTCGGTGTAGCCAATCCGGAGCTACAGGTCGATTCCTGGCGCACTGAGATCGAAGGGCAACAGGCGATGCTCGACGCGACGCGAGACGCGGTCGTGCAAAATCTCGATGCGCTCGCATTGCGGCTCGGTCAGATGAATGCGCGTGTCGTTCGTCTCGATGCTCTCGGACAGCGTCTGACGCAAATGGCGGGTCTCGACGAGGGTGAGTTCGATTTCTCCAGCCTGCCGTCGCTCGGTGGTCCCGAGGAGCCGCTCGCAGTCGGTGACGTCGAACAGGTATCGGGCCTGCTCGGCTCGTTCGATCTTCTCGGCGCGCAGCTCGACGATCGCCAGCAGCAGCTCGACGTGCTCGAGGACTTCCTGCTGAATCGGAAGCTACGCGATGAGGTGCATCCCGAGGGCCGGCCGGTGTTGTCCGGCTACATCTCGTCGATGTTCGGCAATCGAACCGATCCATTCACGGGGCGTGCTGCGTTTCACAAGGGGGTCGATTTTGCTGGCCGCGAGGGCAGCGACGTCGTTGCCGTCGCATCGGGGGTCGTGATTTGGTCGGGCGATCGCTATGGCTACGGCCAGATGGTCGAGATCAACCACGGTAACGGATACGTGACGCGCTACGCGCACAACTCCAATAATCTCGTCGCCGTCGGCGATACGGTCAAGCGCGGCGAACTCATCGCCGTCATGGGCTCGACCGGTCGGGCCACGGGTCCGAACCTGCACTTCGAGGTGCTGCGCAACGGCCGGGTCGTCAATCCGCTGAGCTACGTGAATCAATAATTCCTCCGTTTCGGGGGGTTGTGTCAGTCCCAAAAGGCCTCATCTATCCGTAGAATACGGAGCTTTACGCGCTCGCCTCGAGGTGCCGGGTTGCTGAATATCCTCTCCAATGCGCTGACCGACTTGGTTGGCAGCCGCAATCAACGCCTGCTCAAGACTTACGGTCGCCACGTAAGCCGTATTAACGCGTTGGAAGCCGAGCTCGCCGAGCTCGACGATGCGAGTATCCGTACGCGCTCCAACGAGCTGCGTCAGCGTGTCGCCGAGGACCGCGATGTTGCCGCTGCGTTGCCCGAGGCATTTGCGCTCGTTCGAGAGGCGTCCAAGCGAACGCTGGGGCTGCGCCATTTCGACGTTCAGCTGATTGGCGGAATTGTGCTGCACGAAGGCAAGATCGCCGAGATGCGCACCGGCGAGGGTAAAACGCTCGTCGCAACGTTGCCGGCCTATCTGAACGCGCTGACCGGCGATGGCGTACACATCGTCACTGTCAATGAGTATCTCGCGCAGCGCGACGCGGACTGGATGGGACCCGTCTACGAGTATCTCGGTTTACGCGTTGGTGTCATCAAGAGCGGGCAGACGCCGCAAGAGAAGCGCGATGCCTACGAGGCGGACATCACGTACGGAACCAATAACGAGTTCGGTTTCGATTACCTGCGCGACAATCTTGCGTTTCGGCTCGAGGACCAGGTCCAGAAAAAACTGAGTTTTGCGATTGTCGACGAGGTCGATTCGATTCTGATCGACGAGGCGCGCACGCCCCTGATCATCTCCGGACGGTCCGAGGAGAGCACCGAGCTCTACGTGCAAATCAATCGAATCGTCCCGTCGCTGAAGCGTTACGGGGCAAAGTCCGGCGCTGCGGCCGACGCCGATATCAAAGCGACGAAGGTCAAGCTGCTCGATGTCGACGGCGAGGAGCTCGGCGAGCAGTCACTCGACGCCGCGCTCGAGATTGCCGCCGAGAAGGGTTGCCACGTAGTCGAGATCGAATCCGGTGCGCGTGGCTCGACGTGTCAGCTGTTCGAGCCGGGCGATTACACTGTCGATGAGAAATCGAAGCAGGCGCATCTGACCGAGGAAGGCCACGATCATATCGAGCAGCTGCTGCTCAAGGCCGGACTCATCGATAGCGGGCAGAGCCTCTACGATCCTTCGAATATTCGGTTGATGCATCACCTGACTGCGGCTCTACGCGCGCACGCGCTGTTCAAGCGTGAGGTCGACTACATCGTCAACGACGGCGAGATCGTTATCGTCGACGAATTTACGGGGCGCACGATGCCCGGACGACGGTGGTCGGATGGCCTGCATCAGGCAATCGAGGCGAAGGAAGGCGTCCGCGTCAAAGAAGAAAATCAGACGGTCGCGTCGATCACGTTCCAGAACTATTTCAGGCTGTACGACAAGCTCGCAGGCATGACCGGTACCGCCGATACTGAGGCCTACGAGTTTCAGCAGATCTACGGTCTCGAGGTCGTCGTGATACCGACGCACATGCCGATGGTTCGCGACGACGCGCCCGACCTCGTTTATCTGACACAGGACGATAAATTCGAAGCGATTATCGAGAACATTCGTGACTGTAGCGAGCGTGGCCAACCGGTGCTGGTCGGTACGACGTCGATCGAGACTTCGGAATTTCTATCGGGC
Organism: Rhodospirillaceae bacterium; assembly: GCA_024640685.1. GTDB lineage: Bacteria > Pseudomonadota > Gammaproteobacteria > Steroidobacterales > Rariloculaceae > JAHEEM01. The sequence continues at coordinate 11,860 of JAHEEN010000030.1, read as the reverse complement.
CTGTTGAAGAAGGCCGGCATCAAGCACGAGGTCTTGAACGCCAAGTATCATGCCCGCGAAGCAGAGATCATCGTTCAGGCCGGTCGGCCCGGCGCCGTGACGATAGCAACGAACATGGCAGGCCGCGGCACCGACATCGTGCTCGGCGGTAATCTCGAAGCGGAGCTAAAGGACCTCGGCGAGTTAGACGAAGAGCGCACGGCGAAGCTGCGTGCCGAATGGGACGAGCGCCATCAGTCGGTCATCGATTCTGGTGGTTTGCACATCGTCGGCACGGAACGGCACGAGTCGCGGCGCATCGACAACCAGCTACGCGGCCGGTCGGGCCGCCAGGGCGACCCCGGCTCGAGCCGTTTCTACCTGTCGATGGAAGACAACTTGATGCGGATCTTCGGTGATCCGGAGCGAACCAAGCGGCTGCTGTCCCGTGCCGGCATGAAGCAAGGTGAGGCGATCGAGAGCCGCTTGTTGTCGCGCCAGATCGAGCGTGCACAGCGCAAGGTCGAGGCGCACAACTTCGATATCCGCAAGCAGTTGCTCGAATATGACGACGTCGCGAACGATCAGCGCAAGGTCGTCTATCAGCAGCGCTCGGAGCTCATGGAGGCAACCGAAATCGCCGATGCGATCGTCGGTATCCGCGCCGAGGTCGTCGATGCCGTCATCGACGAATACGTCCCTCCGCAGAGCGTCGAGGAGCTCTGGGACAAGACGGGGCTCTCGCAAGCGCTAGAGCGCGAATTCTCAGTCGAGATCAACGTCGAGCAGATCGTCGAGGACGATGCCGAGCTCGATGAGGACGCGCTACGCCGCCTGGTTTGCGAGCGAATCGAGACCGAGTACGACGCGAAGGTCGCGGACGTCGGCGAGGGTGTCATGCGCGGTGTCGAGAAGGCCGTGATGCTCCAGCAGCTCGATTCTCACTGGAAGGAGCATATTGGCGCGTTGGACTATCTGCGCCAAGGTATTCACTTGCGCGGCTATGCACAGCGCAATCCGAAGCAGGAGTACAAGCGCGAAGCGTTCGAAATGTTCAGCGGCATGCTCGATCGCATGAAGCACGACACGATCGCGATTCTGTCGAAGATCCAAATTCGTCGGCCCGAGGACGCGGCGGCCGTCGATGCCCGCAGCAGCGATACCAGCCAAATGCGTTTTCAACATGCGGCCGCGCCGTCGCTGACGGCGGCCCCGGCCCCGGCCCCGACGCCAGCGCCGGGCGCCGGCCTGCGTCCGCCAGCCGGCGCCGTTCCATCACCGCCCTCCGAGCCAGTCGCACCGTTCGTGCGTGAGCAGCCTAAGGTCGGAAGAAATCAGCCGTGTCCGTGCGGCTCCGGGAAGAAATACAAGCACTGCCACGGCCGCTTGTAGTGGCTGACCGCGCGCGCATCGATGTCATAGCTGCGCTGATTGAGAACTCCCGCGGGGACGTGTTGCTCGGGCAACGGCCTGCCGGTCGGCCGATGGCCGGATTCTGGGAGTTTCCGGGCGGCAAGCGCGATGCTGGGGAGCGTCGCGAGGACGCGTTGGCCCGCGAGCTTCACGAAGAGCTCGGTATCCGCATCGTCGAGGCCGAGCCGTTCATGCGGCTCGAGCACGCGTATCCAGCGCTGCACGTATCACTCGACATTTGGCGTGTCTCGACGTACGTCGGCACACCGAAGGCGCGAGAGGGGCAGCAGTTGCGCTGGGTCGCGATCGCCGATCTCGGCGATTCACGGCTGCTGCCGGCAGACCGGCCGATCGTCGAAAGGCTAATGCGCGGCTAGGCTATCGATGAACGTAGGTGTCAGCTCAGTGCGAGCAGGAACGACACGTCATCGGCCACCTGCGTCGGGCGCACGTCCACGCCGTTCCATCTGACGAAACGCACGGTCACGCGATGGCGCCCGGCACTGATCTCCGGGTAGAGGTTGGTGTGGCTAGGAATCGTGACGCGGGCCAGGCTGATTTTCGCTTGGCGTTCCGTTTGGTGCTGGTAGAGGCCGGCAGCTGCGATGCGCTCGACGGGTTCGGTAGCCTCGCGCGTTAGCCACAACAACTCGGCGACGGCGTCGCAGATCGGCTCGAGACAGAGTATCCAGCGCTCGAACTGCTCGACGCGCTCGGCATGGCCGAGATCCAGCCAGTAACCGTAGTCCGGAAGGTCAAAGACGCACGTGCCGCCTGGAATTGAGCTGCGGTGCTTGATCGTGTTCAGGAACTCACACTCTTTGAGGGAGTTCATGAAGTTCGGTCCTGCCTGCGTGATCGTTGCCTTGAGACGGCCGACGTCGTTGACCAACGAGCCCAAGCGGTCCTCGTCGACGCCGGCTTGACGCGAGTAGTTCGTGAGCCATGCCGCCTGTCGCTCGAGCTCCTTCAGGATGTCCGCGCGCACGTCGCCGCGGCCGATGATCATCATCAGCTCGAGCAGGGTCGCAACCGCCGCGCGGGCACCGAAGTCGCGCAAATCCTTCGCATGGTAGTCGGCTTGAGCGCGCAGAAATTCGATTCGAAGATACGTCCGCATGCGCTCGGACAGCGGCTGCTCGTACGTCATTCGCTCCGCTGTGCGATCCGGGTCGGTAAGGTTGCGCGCCGTGTCTACCATTTGCTTATTCTGCGCGAGCCGCACTACTTCGGCAAACTGTCGCCCGCAAGCTGCAGATAGTGCCGATGTAGCGCTTCGACCTGTGCCCGCGTAGTGGCGCGATCACCGCCGTTGTCGATGACATCGTCGCCGCGAGCGACGCGCGCCTTTCGATCGAGCTGTGCGGCCAGCATGCCCTGGGCGGTGCGCTCGTCGACGTCGTCGCGGTGCTTCAAGCGCTCGAGCTGAGTCTCGACCGGACAGTCGACGACGACCGAGCGGTCGACGAGCTCGTGGAATCCCGTCTCGAACAGCAGTGGAACGACGACGAGCGCGTAGGGCGCCTGCAGCGTGTCAATTGCCGCGAGCGTTCTCTCGCGAATCCGCGGATGCAGGATCCGCTCTAGCGTCTTGCGCCGCGCGGCGTCGGCGAACACGAGCCGGCGCATCGCTGCTCGATCGAGCTGCCCCGAATCGCCGATGACCTCCGAGCCGAACTCCGCGGCAATCTCTGCAAGCGCCGCACTGCCGGGTTCGACGACGTCGCGGGCGATCGAATCGGTATCGACGACGCCTGCGCCGAGCGACGCGAAGATGTCCGCAACGGTCGTCTTGCCGCATGCAACGCCGCCCGTCAGGCCCACCCGAAACATGCGCTAGAAGAAGCGGTCGAGGTACCAGGCGTTGAGCTGCTCGCTCCATAGGAGCGCAATCCAGCCGGCAGCCGCGAGGTACGGTCCAAACGGAATCGGCGTATGGCGAGCGTGGCGTCCGACGATCAATTGCGCTCCGCCGATCAGCGCGCCAACGCCAGCCGACAGCAATATCACGAGAGGCAACTGCTGCCAGCCGAGCCACGCGCCCAGCGCCGCGAGCAGCTTGAAGTCACCATGCCCCATACCCTCCTTGCCCGTCAGCAGCTTGAATAGCTGATACACGCCCCAGAGAAACAGGTACCCGAACGTGGCACCCAGCACGCTAGAGTGCAGATCGACGAATAGCGACCCGCCGTCGGACCATAGCGCGCTCGCAACGAGTCCGGCCCATAGAAGCGGCAGCGTCAGTGAGTCCGGCAGCAGAAAGCGGTCGATGTCGATGATGGCGAGAGCCAATAGCGTCCAGCTCACCCCGATCGTAGCGAGCATTTGCCATGTCGGTCCGAGCACGATGGCGACGACGATCGCGATCAAGGCCGCTGTAGCCTCGATGATGGGGTAGCGGACGGAGATCGACGTGCCGCAGTGGCGACAACGGCCGCGTAGCAGCATGTAGCTCAGCACGGGAATGTTGTCACGCGCCGAAACTTGTGCGCCGCATGCGGGACATGCCGAGCGCGGATAATAGAGATCGAAACGGCTTTGCCGCGCCTGCTCTGGGACCGTGCTTGGTTCGCTCGCAAGCTCTTCGCATTGCTGGCGCCAATCGCGCTCCATCATGATCGGCAACCGATAGATGACGACATTCAGAAAGCTGCCGATGACCAGCCCGAACAGGCCCACGACAATCGGCAGCGCCAGCGGCACGAGCTGGAAGAACTCGACGTACATGGCCGCTAACCCGGATGCCTAACCGGGACTCCGGATGATGGCCAAGGACAGGGGCTCTTGTTCACGCGGCCAATTGTAGCGACTGCGCTTCGCCTGGCCATCCGAGCTCGATGCCGACGGGAATGGCTAGACGACCTGGCCCATCTTGAAGATCGGCAAATACATCGCGACGACAAGACCGCCGACGAGCACGCCGAGAATCGACATGATCAGCGGCTCGATCAGGCTCGACATGCTATCGACAGCGTTATCGACTTCTTCCTCATAGAAGTCCGCAACCTTGCCGGACATCTCGTCGAGCGAGCCAGACTCCTCGCCGACGGCGATCATCTGCACGACCATGTTCGGGAATAGCTCCGTATCCTCCATTGACCGTTGCAGACGCTGACCCGTCGCGACCTCGTCACGCATCTTCAGGACGCCTTCCTCGTAGACGATGTTGCCGCAGGCACCGGCCACCGACTCGAGCGCCTCGACGAGCGGCACGCCGGCCGCGAACGTCGTCGACAGCGTCCGCGAATAACGCGCGATCGCCGACTTGTTCAAGATCGGGCCGATGATCGGAATCTTGAGGCTAACGCGGTCGATGAAGTGCTGCACGCCGCGGTGGCGTTTCTTCGCATAGATAAAACCCGAGATGCTGCCGACTAGGAGGATCAGAATGATCCAGCCCTGCGATCGCACCATATTCGAGAGGTCGATGACGAGTCTCGTGAACGCCGGCAGGTCGGCGCCGAAACCTTGGAAGAGGCTCTCGAATTCCGGAATTACGAAGACCAATAAGATCGCGGTGACGACGATCGCGACAACGACGACGGCAGCCGGGTAAAACAGAGCTTTCTTGATCTTCTTTTTGATCGCCTCGGTCTTCTCTTTGTACGTCGCAATCTTGTCAAGCAAAGTCTCTAGCGCGCCGGCCTGCTCACCAGCAGCGACCAAGTTGACGTATAGATCGTCGAAGTGCAGCGGGTGCTTGGCCAGTGCCTGGGCCAGCGCCGTGCCACCTTCGACTTCGGATTTGATCGCGAGCACGAGCTTTTGCATTGCCGGGTTCTCATGCCCAGCGCCGATAATATCGAACGCTTGAACCATCGGAATACCGGCAGACATCATCGTTGCGAGCTGGCGCGAGAAGACCGCTATGTCTCCCGGCGTGACTTTGCCCTTGTTGGTGAATAGCTGATTCTGCTTGCGAACGCGCGTTGCGAGCACGCCCTGCCTACGCAGCTCCGTGCGAACGGCCGACTCGTTGGCCGCGACGGTCTTGCCTTTGACTTTCTTGCCGGCGCGGTCAGTTCCTTCCCAATTGAACGGGAACTGTTTGATTGCAGCGGATTGAGCCATCGGTGGTAATTCTCCTACAGCGTAACGCAGGGCACTGTCGAGCTAGTCGATTGTAACCCTGTTGATCTCTTCCAAGCTGGTAACCCCGTCCTTGACTTTCTGCAGGCCCGAACGGCGTAAATCGGGCACGCCTTCTTCGCGCGCCTGATCGGCAATCTGCAGGGCGTTGCCACCCTCCATGATGATGCGGCCGATGGCGTCGGTGACCGGCATGACCTGGTAGACGCCGACGCGACCCTTGTAGCCGGCGTTGCATTGCGCGCAGCCTTTGGTATTGGGATGGAACAGCGTCATGTTGCTGTCGATATCGGCTTTCGTGAAGCCTTCCTTGAAGAGCGCCTCAGTCGGAATGTCGAGCGGCTCCTTGCAGTTGCCGCACAGGCGGCGCGCGAGCCGCTGCGCGATGATCAAGCTGATCGAACTAGCGATCGCGTATGGTTTGACGCCCATGTCGACGAGCCGCGTCAGTGTTTTCGGCGCGTCGTTCGTATGCAGCGTCGACAGCACGAGATGGCCAGTCTGGGCGGCTTTAATCGCGATCTCGGCCGTCTCCAAATCGCGAATCTCACCGACCATGATGATGTCGGGGTCCTGGCGCAGGAATGCGCGCAGCGCCGATGCAAACGTCAGCCCGACGCGAGGATTGACATTGACCTGGTTTACGCCCGGCATATTGATCTCAGCCGGATCCTCGGCCGTCGAGATGTTGCGGTCGGTCGTATTGAGAATGTTTAGGCCCGTGTACAGCGACACGGTTTTGCCGCTTCCGGTCGGGCCGGTCACGAGAATCATTCCGTAGGGCTTCGCCAACTGATCGACGTAGAGCTGCTTCTGCGGCGCCTCGTAGCCGAGCGCGTCGATGCCGAGCTGGGCGCTCGATGGGTCGAGAAGTCGGCAGACGACTTTCTCGCCGAACAGCGTCGGGCAAGTATTGACGCGAAAATCGATCGCGCGGTTCTTCGACAGCCGCATCTTGATGCGACCGTCCTGCGGTACGCGGCGCTCGGCGATGTCGAGCCGCGCCATGACCTTCAGTCGTGCCGCGACCTTGACAGCGAGCTGCGCCGGGGGTCGTGCGATCTCGGTCAGCACGCCGTCCTGGCGCAGACGAATCCGATAATACTTCTCGTAAGGCTCGAAGTGGACATCCGATGCGCCGCGCTTGATCGAATCGAGCATAACCTTGTTGACGAAGCGCACGACCGGCGCGTCATCGATGTCGGCTCGCGAGACTTCGTCGCCAAACTCTTCGTCGTTGCCGGCGCTGACATCGAGGTTCTCCAGATCGAAGTCGTCGTCATCGAAGCTCGACATGCTCGTATCGACAGCCTCGATTGCCTTTGCAACGCGCTGCTCGAGCTTGTCCTGCTCGACGATGATTGGCTCGATGCGCAGGCTGGTCTGAAAGCCGATATCGTCGAGGGCTTGGAGATTCGTCGGGTCCGCGACGCCGACATACAAACGCTTGCCTCGCTGCTGCAAAGGCAGCACCCGGTGGCGCGTCATCAGCTGCTCGGATACCAGTCGCACGACGTCGAGATCGAGCGAGACGGCGTCGAGGTCGAGCAGCGGCACGCCGAACTCGTGCGCCGCGGCGACCGCTATGCTACGGGCTTCGCCGAGCTCGTTGGCGACCAGATAGGCAACGAGCGAGGTCTTCTTGCCTTTGGCCGCCTCCAGCGCCTCGATGACGGCGTCCTCGGATACGACCCCGTCCTGCACGAGGCGTCGGGGCAGTCCGGTCAATGGGCCGAGAGGAGCGGTCGCCGCCATAGTCAGATACTCGAAGCTGGTGCGGATTTCGGGCTACAAGGTAAGCGGTTACTTTCAGTCCTGCCCTGGTCCCTGTCAACATCCCGCTTCTCCTTTTGTGACAGAGGTTTACATACTCACGGCGGGGACTGCAACGCGCCGGTCTCGGTACGAGCGCGGCGTCTATGCCAAGCTGAATGCGCAAAAAAAAAGCCCCTGCGCTAGCGCGCAGGGGCTCGTACGCATACTGCTGTCGCAGCTACCGAAACTTAGTTTCGGCAGGCGGCCGGCAGGTACTGCGGCAGAACCGTCGGTGCAACGTAGGCTGTACCGGCGCCGCCGCTCGTGCCCAGCGTTTGCAGGTTCGCGCCACCGCTCTGCGGGGCAGGCGCATTACCGCAACGCCAGACGACGCTGAGGTCAACTGACTCGTATGGCGTCAGCGTCAGCGTGTTCTGACCGCCGAGCCTAATCTGGGCGTTGGCCTCGTTACCGTACGTGATTGTGATCACGCCATTGGCGATGCCGACGCTCTGGACGTACTTGCCGGAGGTGTCGGTGTCGTTTGCCGTCATGCCAGCGTCCGTGCGGTCGACCGGCGGGATACCCTCGTTGAGGAAATCCTCGGCGACTGCAGCTTTCGCGGCGGCGGCCAGATTCAAACCCTCGGAAACCTGTGCGCGGATCGTGTAGTCCTGATACGCAGGAATCGCGATCGCGGCCAGGATGCCGATAATCGCAACCACGATCATCAATTCGATCAGGGTGAAACCCTGTTGCATCTTTCTCATGTTCTCGAGCTCCTCTAAGCGGATACTTAGGTTGGTTTACAAAACTGTCGTTGGCGCACAGGCGCCAGTGTTTGCGTTATCTGCAAGCGTCGTGCCAAGTCATCGAATAAATTGAAAAAACTTTGAATTATCATCAAGTTAATTAGATTTTGTGGCGACGGAGTCAAGGCAATGCAACATATTGCCAGCAGCGCCGCGGGGCGTTAAGCCGGATATGAGGCAAAAAGTGACCAAAATTGTCACCTCGACCGCGACGCATTGTTGGGCTGTCGATTACGCTTTTCAATTGCCGCGAATCATCAATCGATGCCGAGCTTTTTGACGCGGTAGCGTAGCGCCCGAAAACTAATGCCGAGAAGCTTGGCTGCGGCCGTTTTGTTGTACCGCGTCTGCTCGAGCGCTTTGACGATTGCGTCGCGCTCGATTTCCTCGAGCTGAGTTTCGAGCGGTGCCTCGTCCGTGCCGCGCGGTTCGGGGCTCTCTTCCTGCGGGTCCGCTCGCAGCTGAATATCGCCGACGTCGATGACGTCCCCCGACGCCAGCGTCAACGCACGCTCGAGGATATTTTCGAGCTCACGAACGTTGCCGGGAAATCGGTACGCCATCAACGCCGACTCGGCGGCCGGCGTGAGCCGAGGCGGCGTTACGCTGAGATCGGCCGACAGGCGTTGCAGTATGTTTCGCGCGAGCAGCAGCGTGTCACGCTCGCGATCGCGCAGCGGCGGAACGTGCAGCTCGATGACGTTGATTCGATAGTAGAGATCCTCGCGAAACTCGCCGTTAGCGACGAGTTCGCCAAGGTCTCGGTGTGTCGCGCTCAGGATGCGAACGTCCGTCGTGATCTCGGTTGCGCTGCCAACGGGCCGGATCGTCTTTTCCTGAATGACCCGCAGCAACTTGACCTGCATGTGAAGCGGCAGATCCGCTACCTCGTCGAGAAACAGCGTGCCACCCTCGGCGGCTTGCACGAGGCCGTGCTTGTCGCTGACAGCGCCAGTGAAGCTGCCGCGCTGATGACCAAAGAACTCGCTTTCCATGAGCTCGGTCGGGATCGCGCCGCAGTTGATCGGCACGAACGGCCCCTCGCGGCGCGGCCCGGCTTCGTGGATCATGCGCGCGACCAGTTCCTTACCGGTGCCGGACTCTCCTGAGATATGCACGGGCGCTTGGCTGCGCGCGACTTTTGCTATCATCCGGCGAACTTCTTCGATCGCAGCGGACTGACCGATCAATTCCGATCCGCTGCCCATTTCCTTCGGCACTGCGACGCCCTTGAGTTTCAGCGCGGCCTTCACGAGTTTGCGCAGGTCGTTCAGATCGAGCGGCTTGGAGACGAAATCGAACGCGCCGAGCTTCAACGCCTTGACCGCGGTCTCGACACTGCCGTGCGCTGTGATGACCGCGACCGGCGTGCCTGCGACTTCCTGCTGAATCCATTCGACGAGCTCTAGTCCATCGCCGTCGGGCAGTCGCATGTCCGTCAGGCACAGGTCATACGCTTGATCCCCAAGCAGTCGTTTGGCGCTCGTGACGTCCTCGCACGTCCGCGTCGCGATGTCCATTCGTTCGAGCGTGATCGATAGCAGCTCGCGAATGTCGGGTTCGTCGTCAATGACTAGAGCAGTCGGCTTCATGGTTGCGTCTCACTGCCAGCGCGTGATATCGGAGAAAACAATACGAAAAATACTCCCACCGCCGGGTCGCGGTTGGTACGTTAGGCCTGCGCCGTTGCATTCACAGAGCTCGCGACAGATGAATAAGCCCAACCCGGTGCCGCCGTCTTTGCCTGTATAGAACGGCTCGAAGACGACGTCGATCTTATCCGCGGCGATGCCCGGCCCACGGTCGGCGACCTCGAGATACGCCCGTCCCGAGTGCTCGAGACGACCGCAGCTGAGCTCGACGTCGATCGCGCCGGCGGCCTCGCTCGCGTATTTGATCGCGTTCTCACAGAGGTTCCAGAGCACCTGGTGCAAGTGCGTGGGATCGATGCGCACGATCAGACCGTCGGCGGCCTGCGCGCATCGTACGGTGCCTTCGAACAACTCGAGCGTCTGCACGAACTCGCGACAAAATTGCTCCACCCACGGATTTAATACGACGCTCTCGGGTTGGGTTGTGTCGCGCCTCGACAGCGTCAGCATACTCTCCAAGATTTGACTGACCCGCGTGCTATTGACGCGAATGATATCGGTCAGGCGACGCTCGGCATCCGAGATAGCCGTCGATTCGGCGAGCAGCTGGCCGGCATGACTCATCGCGCCGACCGGATTGCGAATTTCGTGCGCGATACTGGCGGAGAGCCTGCCGAGGGACGCCAGCTTCGTCGCTTGCGCGCGCTCGGCGAGCAGCGACATGTCCTCGAGGAAGATCAGTGTGCCGCCGCTGCGCTCGTTGCCGAGCTGGACGAAGTGCGGCGTGATTGTCGTCGAGCCGTCGGCCGCGCCGAACTTCGGCGACGTCATGCCGTGCGAGCGCCCTTGAACGCGCCAGACCTCGAGGCGATTGACGAGCTCAGTGGAGATGTCCCCCAATGGTTGGTCTGCCCGCCTGTCGGTGGCGCCGAGTTGGGACGCCGCCGACTCGTTCATCAATCGGATTCGATCGTCGGCGTCAACAACGACGATGCTCTCGCGCAGATGCTGAACGATGTATTGGTTGAGTTCCGACAAATTCCGCAAATCGACACCGCGTTGCTCGGCAAGTGCCTCGGACTCGAGCACACGATGGCGCAACACTTGCACGATACCGACGATTGCAAATATCACGGCGCCGAGGATTCCGGCGGGCGCCCACTGTGCGCCGGCCTCTGACCCCTGCAGTTGCGCGGCGAATTGCGCGCCGAGGATGCCGAGCGTCGCGACGGCCGCCATCAAGAACGCACGATCGCGCTCGACGAGCAGCGCGAGGACGCCGACGAAGACGATCAGTAGACCGCCGATGCCGCTCGAGACGCCGCCGCTCGCGTCCATCAGCGCCGTGATCGTGGCCAGATCGACGAAGATCTGAATGTAAACCTGCGTGTGGATGGCCAGCCGGCGCGACTGGATGAGCCACGAATGGCCGATGCTGAGAGCCAGCATCGAAACGAGCGCGCCGAATGCCAAGCTCGGATTCGCATCGCCAATGATCGCGGGGTCGCGCAGCAGGAAGTACGCGGCGAGCAGCAGCACGCTCAGGCTGAACCGGAAGACGTTGAGCAGGCTCAGGACCCGCCAGGCGAAGTCCATAGAGCCGAGCACAGCGCCGCGGCTTCGCCCGATCGGGCTCAGCGGCGGGCTGTCAACGGCATTGACGGCGGACATGTCTGCACAATCCTACAATATCGGTGCCGGATGCCGGCGGCGCTGTGGGTCGCAGGAACTCGAGCGGCTTATGGGCCTCAGTCACCCGATGGGCGCTATGGCACTCATGAGGCGACGCGTCTGCCGGTATTATGTCCGATTGACGGGATCGAAATGTGACTTGAGTCTCAGTTCGACGGCGCGCGAGCTGGCGCCGTCGACAGGTTTCATTGGTTACCTCTTTCCCGCAAAATACGCCGCTGGTTTCGCCGGTCGAACGAACATTGAACCTCCACGAATATCAATCCAAAGCACTGTTTGCCGAGTTCGGCATTCCGGTGCCCGAAGGGCGTGTTGCCAAGACGCCCGATGAGGCCGCGGCGGCAGCCGAGGCGTTGGGCGGCTCGCTTTGGGTCGTCAAGGCACAGGTTCACGCGGGTGGCCGTGGCAAGGCGGGTGGAGTCAAGCTCGCGAAGTCGGCGGCCGAAGTCGCCGACTTCGCGCGCGGCATGCTCGGGACGCGACTCGTCACGCATCAGAGCGGCGCGGACGGCTTACCGGTCGATACGG
>JAHEEN010000192.1:1668-6220 GCA_024640685.1 Rhodospirillaceae bacterium | reverse complement strand
CGCCAGCGCGAGACCCGCGGCGACGGATTGAGCCGTAAATACGAGGACCTTCGTCATCGGAGCCATCCGAGGGAGTTTAGAGCGTCCCGTGGCATTTGACACCGCACACGCAGGTGGCTGTTGACGAGAGCCCGTCAGCTGCCAGTTTCGGAAAGGGGCTACGCCATTTGGGTTAGCGCGGTGGGGCGAGTGTCACCACCCCCGGGTCCGGGCACGCTATGAATACATCCCTGTACGCTCGGCGCGCGCCATCTGTGGCGCGCGACGTCCCGGCCCCGGGGGTGGTGACATTCGCCCCTCTTGCGCTCAGCGAGCGCTGAGATCTCGGTGACCACCGACGCCTACGCGGTGTCGCTCTGTAGTGAGACTGGAGACAGACGGGCTCTCGTCGTCGACCTCGAACACGACGAGCGGTCGCTCGAGCGGTGGTCAACGCCAGGAGCCGCTGTGTATAATCTGGCGGTTTTTCTTGGCGGACAGTCACTCTAACCGTGCACATTAGGCCGAGGCTTAATCGCTTCGAGCGTCTCGCGCGCGCAAGCAACCAGTTTGAATGAATTGAGAAGCAGGCCGGCTGCGTGCATCGCCAGCCAGCCAGGGAGCGCTTAATGACTGAAGATGCAGATCTCCAACGCCGACACTTTCTGACGGCGGCGACCTCGATCGCCGGCGGCGTCGGCGTTGCCGCGGCGGCCGTACCGTTCGTTGCGTCGTTTCGACCGAGCGCGCGGGCCCGGGCGCTCGGTGCGCCGGTCGAGCAAGATATCGGTCAGCTCGAGCCAGGCGCGATGATCAAAGTCGAGTGGCGCGGCCGCGCGGTCATGATCGTCAACCGCACGGACGCGATGCTCGAGACGCTCGGCAACATTACGCCGCAACTCAGGGATCCGGATTCGGCCGAGTCCGTGCAACCCGAGTATGCGGCCAACGAATTTCGCAGTCGGCGACCGGAAATCCTCGTCGTCGAGGGCGTATGCACGCATCTTGGCTGCGCGCCGCTGCCGCGGTTCGAAGTCGCGCCAGCGGATCTCGGGCCCGACTGGATCGGCGGCTTCTACTGTCCGTGCCACGGCTCGCGCTTCGATTTGTCGGGACGTGTTTTCAGCGGCGTACCTGCACCGACAAATTTGACGGTTCCGCCGTATACATTCGTCAACGATCGCACCTTGCTGATCGGCTCCGACACGACGGGGGCGGCATAACATGGCTGCACGCGAGTCCGATCTTCTAGGCCGATTCAATCGCAATATGAGCTCGCTGATCGATTGGATCGATACGCGGTTCCCGATGACGAAGCTCATCAAGGAGCACGCGACCGAGTACTACGCATCGAAGAACTTCAACTTCTGGTATGGATTCGGCGTACTCGCGACCGTCGTCCTGATTTTGCAGATCGTTACCGGCATCTTCTTGACGATGAACTACAAGCCCTCGGCGGCAGAAGCGTTCGCCTCCGTCGAATACATCATGCGCGATGTCGAGTGGGGCTGGTTGATCCGTTATCTGCATTCGACTGGCGCGTCTGCGTTCTTTGTCGTCGTTTATCTCCACATGTTTCGCGCGCTGCTCTACGGCTCGTACAAGAAGCCGAGGGAGCTCGTTTGGCTGATCGGCATGGCGATTTATCTATGCATGATGGCCGAGGGTTTCTTCGGGTACCTGTTACCGTGGGGCAACATGTCTTACTGGGGCGCACAGGTCATCGTGTCGTTGTTCGGTGCGCTACCGGTTATCGGCGAAGGTCTGGCCGAGTGGATTCGCGGCGACTTCTACATTTCCGATATCACGCTCAATCGGTTCTTTGCGTTCCACGTGATCGCCGTGCCTATCATGCTGTTGCTGCTCGTGACCGTGCACATCATGGCGTTGCACGAAGTCGGCTCGAATAACCCCGACGGTATCGAGATCAAGGGGCACAAGGATGCAAACGGAAAGCCGATCGACGGCGTCGCGTTTCATCCTTATCACACGAGCAAAGACCTCGTGATCATCGTCGTCTTTGCGATTCTATTCTCGGCAGTCGTGTTCTTCGCGCCGGAGATGGGCGGCTATTTTCTGGAGCATGCGAACTTCGATCCGGCCAATTCGCTGCAGACACCGGAGCACATCGCGCCAGTTTGGTATTTCACGCCGTTCTACGCGATCTTGCGTGCGTTCCCAAGCAAGCTCGGTGGTGTCGTATTGATGGGGCTGGCCGTGGTCCTGCCGATTTTCCTCCCATGGCTGGACCGCTGCCGAGTCAAGTCGATTCGCTATCGCGGCTGGACGTACAAGCTTGCACTGACGGCGTTTGCGACGAGCTTTCTGGTGCTCGGTTACCTCGGCTTGCAGCCCGCAACCGGCGGCTACGTCACCGCGGCGCGAGTCTTTACGATTCTCTATTTGGCCTTCTTCATTTTGATGCCTTTCTATACCCGGAACGAGCGGACCAAGCCGGTCCCGACGCGGGTGCGAACATGAAGCTTCGGTTGGGCATCGTCGTCGCCACGTTGACGCTGTCGATGGCGGCGACTGCGCAGCATGCGCCGGCCGGCGGTCTCGTGCTCGAGCCCGCCGACAACGACGTCACCGATACGGCTTCGTTGCAGCGCGGCGCCAAGTACGTCGTTAACTACTGTCTCGGATGTCACTCGGCTCAGTACGTTCGCTACAGTCAGGTTGGCGCCGGCCTGGGGTTGACCGAAGACGAGCTCATCGAGAACTTGATGTTCACCGGCGAGCGGCCGTTCGACACGATGCAGAGCGCACTGCGCGATGAGGATGCAGTGCGTTGGTTCGGTGTCGCGCCTCCGGATTTGTCGCTGATCGCGCGCAGCCGGGGTACCGACTATCTCTACAACTTTCTGCGCGGATTCTATGCCGACGACTCGACATTGACGGGCGCCAACAATCTCTGGCTCGACAATACGGCTATGCCGCACGTACTCTGGCAGCTCCAGGGGATTCGTCGGGCGACCGAAACCGGTGAAGCGGAGTCCGATGGCACGTTGCATCTCGAGACCGTACGGGCCGGCGAGCTCCGCGCGGCGCAGTATGATGATGTCGTTCGTGACATCGTCAACTTTCTAGACTACATCGGCGAGCCGATGCAAGTGGAGCGCCAGGCACTCGGGATCCGCGTCATTGGGTTTCTTCTTTTGTTCCTGGTGCTTTCGTATATGCTCAAGCGCGAAATCTGGAAAGACGTTCACTAAATTGTGCGCTGAGCTGTAGTGCACGCGAGTCCGGAAACCTGTCTTTGACCAAGACTGTCGAGGCGACGTTCGATCATGACACTGTTCTCTAAACCGACCGATATCTGGAGTCACCGAACGCGGCTCGTGCTTGCCGAGAAGAGCATCAACATCGATATCGTCGATGTTGATGAGCGTAGCTTCCCGGAAGATCTGCTGGATCTAAATCCCTACAACAGCATACCGACGCTTGTCGATCGCGATCTTGTGCTCTACGACTCCAGAGTCATCATCGAGTACCTCGATGAGCGATTTCCACATCCCCCGTTGATGCCTGTCGATCCGGTGACTCGCGCTCAGTTTCGGTTGGCGCTCTATCGCATCGAGCACGACTGGTACGCGCTAGCTGAGGAAATCGAGGAAGGCGCAGATCGCAAGCCCGTAACGCGGGCGCGCAAGGAGCTGCAAGAAAGCATCTCCTCGAGCGTCGATATCTTCTCGGCGAAGCGATACTTCCTCAGTGACGATTTCTCGCTCGTCGACTGCAGTATTGCGCCGATCTTATGGCGACTGCCGGTCTATGGCGTCGAGCTGTCGTCGCAGGCGAAACCAATTCAGCGCTATATGGACGACGTGTTTACGCGGCCTTCGTTTCAAGCCAGCTTGACCGAGCTCGAGCAGGAAATGCGGCAGTAGCGATCGCGGCGCGGGCGCGTGATGGCGATTAGTCCGAAGAGACCGTATTTGCTTCGTGCGATGCATGAATGGATGGTCGACAATGGCTTGACGCCGCACGTCGTCATAGACGCGACCGTCGACGGCGTCGATGTTCCTACCGAGCACGTATCGGACGGCAAGATTATTTTAAATGTCAGCTATGCGGCGACCGACGCGCTAGACCTGAGCGGCGAGACGTTGTCCTTCAACACGCGGTTCGGCGGCGTCAGTCGTCGTGTCACAGCGCCGGTTGTTGCAGTTCTTGGGATCTACGCCCAGGAGTCGGGGCAAGGCATGATCTTCACGGATGAAGAATCGCCTGCAGCGGGCGAACAGGACGTATCGCCGCCGCCGAAGGGGCGTCCGGAGCTCAAAATCATCAAGTAGCGTGGTCGCCTGACGCTCGCCGTCGGCTCAACTGCCGAGCATCTGCGCGTCGATCAAGTCGCAGAGGCAGTGTATGACGAGGATGTGCGTTTCCTGTATTCGGCAGGTGCGCTCGCTAGGTGCGCGGATCTCGATGTCATCCGGTGTCAGCGCCTTTGCTATGTCGCCACCGTTGCGCCCCGTCAGCGCCACGATCGTCATGCCCGCCTCGTGTGCGGCGCGAATCGCCCGCAACACGTTCGGCGAGTTCCCCGACGTCGAAATCGCCAACAGCA
>JAHEEN010000192.1:0-1568 GCA_024640685.1 Rhodospirillaceae bacterium | reverse complement strand
GAAATCAGCCGAACGGGTCGACCGTCGACAAACTGCGCGAGCGGCAAACGTCGTCGGACGCGACCCTCCGGATCGAGCCACAGATCGCCGGACATGCCCGGTACCGACGCGAAGCCCTGCGCACCGTTGGACAGCAGCGGAATCATCCGATAGGCGTCGAAGCCGAGGCCGTACAAGCGCAGCCATCGTGTCGTGCGTTGTGGCCAGAACCGTCGCAGCGTTTCCCGCAGCTCGACGGCATCGGCACCGGGCGCTAGCAGCCACGGCGTATCGGCGAATATTACGCCGTTCAGATCAGGATCTGTCGTCGCTGCCGCATCGTAGATCAGCGATGTCGCGTAGGTCGGCAAGTCGCCGGCAAAATGAAATCGGAACTGCGGCGCGAGTAAGCGGGCCGCGCGCGGATCCGCGCCGAAGAAAATCATGTCGACGTCTCGTCGGCGTCGCGGCTCGAACTCGAGCGATGCGCCGAGATTGGCTGCGAGGCGTTGCCGCCGTTGCGAGCTGTCGCTGAGATTCAGCAACGTCGTAATCGCAACTGAGAAATCCTGTGTGCTCGCATCGTACGCGCGTGATTCGAGTACGCGACCGCCTAAGGCAGCAAATTCGCGCTGAAAGCTATCGAACAATCGCAGGCCCCACTGGCTATTTGGGAATAGCGCGACAGCGGTCTGCGCACCGTTCGCGACCGCGTGGCGGGCGGCCTCGGCGGCCTCGTCCTCGGGCGCAAGGCCAAACTGGAAGAAGTTTGCCGGCAGGATGATCGGCGTATCGATTGTATTGAGCGCCAGCGTCGGCACGAAGCCGGCGCTTGCAACGAGCATCTCGATTTCAGGTTTCAGCAACGGTCCGACGATGAACTCCGCGCCGTCGGTCTGTGCTTGCAGGTAGGCCTGCTCAGCACCGGCTGCATCGGTGTCGTAAACCTTCAACGCTGTCGTGTCGACTGACGGGCTTCGCAGGTACGCCGCGATGAAGCCGTCTCTGATCGCCGCAGATTCCTGCGGTAGGCTGCGCAGCGGTAACAGCAGAGCGATGCGCCCCGGATACGTTCGTGCGAGTTGATCGCGCTCATGCAGCTCCGGCAACAACCACTGCACGGCTGGGTGGTCACGATGAGCTGCATACCAATCATCGAGGTGCGCAGCGAGGCTCGAGGGATCGTTGCGCGATGCGATCGCGACCGGCAGCAACGCGAGCCAGCCGTCAACGATGCGATCGCCGCTGGCAATGGCCGTCGCGGTGACCGCTTGGCGACGCAGCCCATCCCAGATGGCTTCGTGATTGGCGAGCACCTCGGCATCCGAATCGAGCCAGATATCGCGCTCGACGAGTACGCTCACGGCTTCCTCGACACGGCCGAGGCCGAATAGCGCCTGGCCGCGAGTCGCTAGAATTCGCAGCGCCAACGATTGCTCGACGTCTCCGGTGATCCGGTCGAGCCAGCCTAGCGCTTCGGCGGCGTTACCGTCGAGCAAGCTCAGACTCGCATCGATGGCGATGCGCCGAGACGTCTGGTCAGGGGATGCATCGGCCGCGGCGCGCTCGAGCCACGTCCGCGCGCCGTC
>JAHEEN010000191.1 GCA_024640685.1 Rhodospirillaceae bacterium | reverse complement strand
AGCTGGAGCAAGAGGCGGGTGAGCTCCGCGTCAAAGTACACCTCGCGAAAATGGAAGCAAGCGACGAGTGGAAGGAGCTAGAAGAAAAGCTCGCCAAGCTCGGCTCCAAGACCAGGCAACTCGGAGAAGCAACGGCGGAGGCTTCAAAGGACGTTGGGGCAGCCGCAGAGCTACTGGGCACGGAAATTCGCGATGGGCTACGTAAGGTCGCGAAACGCCTTTGATGCGATAGCCCGGGCCTTGAATCTCCGTTCAGTCTAGACTACGTCGCACGGGACTGCTGCCGCTAGAACAGCAGGATCTGCCGCAGCTCACCCCAGGCGACATGCCACAGGAAATAATAAACAAGCCTGAATAGGTACGCCGGCAAAAAGCCGAACTGGCGAAACAAGCCGAGCTGCACGAGATTGATTGCAAAGACGTGCATGACGACGAAGATCTCGACCCACGCGATACCAGCCTCAGTGCCAGGCACGCCTAGGCGTGCCTGGTATAACGGTTCTAGACAGGCAACGCCGAGCATTGCGAGCCGCAAGGTCGATTCGCGAGGCTCGCTAGGCCCGCAGCTCATCGTCAATAACACAACGGCGACCAAGGGCAGCGCGTGAAACGCCATTTCGGCGACATAGCTGATCACGGTGTAAAACAGCAGTGACGCCGGGAACGGCGGCGGGACGTTGTAGGTCATCGGAAACCCGACGACGACATCGACTACGACGACGAGCGCGGCAAACATGACCGCGAACGATGCAGCCGCTGCGAACCCTCGCCCACGACGTGCCGGCCGATCGAATGCAAATAGCCAAGAGCGATCCAGCAGGACGAGTGCGGCAGCGCCAAGCGCAATCAGACCTGCAACTACAAGTGCCGGATCGACGCTGCCGAAGATTGCGCCGTAGGGGATTGTATCGATCCGCAGCGAGACGACCGCGAGCAACCCGATCGCGCCTGCGACAACCAACGGGCCGCGCAAGTAGGATCGAAGCCTGTGTTCTGTCACGTTATCGCTACGACAATCGTCGTGTTGAACCTAGTGCAGTCGAATTTCTGACTCTGATCCCAGCAATCGGCACCGATCAAACGGCTCCTACCCCCGCGCTAGTCGCGCTCGACGTAACCGCGGCCGTGCAACGTTCGGCCCGGCCTCGCGCCGGTATGCTCGCCGCCGTCGATGACGACGACGCCGTTGACGATCGTGTAGTGCACGCCCTCGGCGTACGACCGCGGACGCTGGAACGAGTTGGTCGCGCGCACGGTGTCCGGATCGAAGACAACGATATCCGCCATGAATCCCTCGTGCACCTGACCGCGATCGTCGAGGCCTAGGATCTGCGCCGGTAGCGACGTCATCTTGCGCACGGCATCCTCCAGCGTTAATACGCCTTCTTCGCGCACGTAGTAGCCGAGTACGCGGGCATTGGTGCCGAAGTAGCGCGGATGCGGAAGCCCCGGATAGTTCTCCATGTTGATCGCCTGGCCGTCGCTTGCGATCGCGACCCACGGCTGCTGCATGATGAGCCGCACGTCGTCCTCGGACATCGTATGAAACAGGCCGCGGATGCGTCCGCGCTCCTCGGCCATCAACGCTATCGCCGTCTCTGCCGGATCGGCATCGCCGCGCGCGCGGGCGATCTCGGCGATCGTCATGCCCTCGTAGTCCGCACGCTGCGTATGCGCGGCATAGCCGAGCACGATGCCGTCCCATCCGCCGTGCTCGTCGGCCCAGGTCTCGAAATCGGGATCCTGCTTGATCCTGGCTCTAACCGCCGGGTCCTGCAGACGCTCGGCAAATGCGGCGGGGCCACCCTCGCGCGCCCACAGCGGGAAGAACTCAGCCCAGCCGTGGTTCATTGCCGTGTACGGATACTGATTCGATGTCACATCGAGACCGCGGGCGCGTGCTGCCTCGATCTGCGCCAGGAACCGCCCGGCCGTGCCCCAGTTCTCGCGCGAGCGAATCTTCAAATGAAACGTGTGCACCGGGATATTGGCTTCTTCGGCGATTCGGAACAGAGCATCGAGCTCGGCCTCCTGCTCGAATCCCTCGCTGCCGGTATGCGACGTGAAGTTGCCGCCGTTTGCGACGACGACCTTCGCAAGCTCGATGACCTCGTCGAGATACTCCGGACCGCCGCTCGGAAACTCGCTCGTCATGCCCCACGCGCCCTCTTCCATCGACCGCGCCGTGACTTGCCGCATGGCCTCGAGCTCGTCGGCCGACGCGGGCCCGGACTCGTAACCGAGCACATTGCGGCGAACCTGGTTGTACGAGACGTGCGCGATGATGTTCATCGAAATGCCATCGCGCATAAGGTCAGCGAAGTAGTCGGCAAAGCTCTCCCAGGACCGGCCTTCCTCGGGCGCATTTGCCGGCGCTGGCGACTCGCCCTCGCCGACGACTTCGAGCGTGACGCCCTGACGCAGCTTGCTCTGGCCGTTGCCGTCGCTGAGCAGCGCGCTTGTCGAGTGGCCGTGCAGGTCGATGAAGCCCGGCGCGACGACGAGGCCTTCGGCATCGATGACCCGCCGAGCCATCGCGCCGCGCAGCGGCCCCATCGCAACGATGCGGTCGCCGATGATACCGACGTTCGATGCGAACCAGGGATTGCCGGTACCGTCGACGACGTGACCGCCGCGAATCAGCAGATCGAACGTTCTCGTCTGCTGCGCTTCACCGACTGTCCATGTGCCCGCTGCAACTCCAAGCACGCACAGCAGCAGCGCGACTCGACGACCTCGAAACTCTTCTCGTGACATGGCAGTCATCCTTTCGATCCGCACCTCGATGTCGCTCAGCCGTCGTCTTCCAGTATTTAGCCTTCGAACTGGCGCTAATTCCACTTTCTGCTCAAAGGCCACCGCGCCGTTTGCGCGAGAACTCGATCTCGCCACGGGCAGCAGCAGGCCAGGACCAGTCATTCACGACATCGCGAAAGACCGTAGTTCCTTTCAGCAAAAATGAGCACCCTTAACGTTCGTATAGACGGCGTAAAGGGACTGGCTCGCAGTCATAAACAGCCGATTTCTCCTCGGTCCACCGAAGCACAGATTGGCGCAGACCTCCGGCAGTAGTATCTGAGCAACCCGCTCGCCATCCGGATTGAATACGTGCACGCCATCGTATCCCTCTCCCGCCCAACCGGCTCCGGCCCAGATGAAGCCGTTGGCATCGCACCTTATGCCATCAGCGAATCCAGTCCGAACTTCGCCGTCAATCTCCATAGACATAGAAGCGAACGTGCGACCGTTGGCAAGCTGCGATTCGTTTACCACGTCCCATACTCTGATCACCGACGGAGCGGCCTCACCGTAGTGAGACGCACCGGTATCCGCCGCGTAGAGCTTCGTGTAGTCCGGCGAAAAACACACGCCGTTGGGCTTGAATGACTCGTCACTCACCTTGTGGAGCCGCGCCGATCTCATGTCGAGACGGAATATGGACTCCTTCTGGTAGGGCTGCACAGATCCGGTATTGGCATCGCCACCTTCATAGTCACCGAGCCCGCCGTAGCCCGGATCGCTGAACCACAAATCTCCGTTCGGGTGGATTACACCGTCGTTAGGGCCGTTTAGCGACGTACCATCGAAGCTATCCGCGAGAACAGTTTCCGATCCATCCGTCTCATAACGACGTACTCTGGGTGGATAATGCTCGAATGAGATCTGTCGACCCGACAAATCGAACGTGTTGCCGTTCGAAAAGTTCGATGGAGACCGGAGCACGGTGACTTCGGCATTGTCGTTGAGCCAACGATGCTGACGGTTGTTAGGGATATCACTCCATACCAGATAGTTTCCCCATCCACTCCAGGCTGGCCCTTCCGCCCACAGCATATCTTCGCTGGAATATAGGCGTTGAAGGGGAGTCGTAGGTGGAAATAAGCCGCCGAATCCAGGAGTTAGACTGACCAACCGCGGATCCGGATAGCGCACCGACTCCTGTGCCAATATGCGACTGCTCGCCGCCACTGCGAACGTCGCTCCAGCCTTTATGAAAGTGCGTCGATCCATTCGCACCCTCCTCTGACGCCGACTCGCGGTTTCAGCATTTACCAGCCGCAGAAACAATTATCAGACGTTCGCTTCATATGCTCCTGGCTGCCGGTAGCCGCCGTAAGCCGACCTCGAGCTCGCTCTGGACATGCCGAACCGCTTGCCGCCGCCGCTCAGGGCTCAGTAGTTTCCCTTGAGCGCCTCCTCGAGAATCGCCTTGTCCCAGGGCCTGCTCCGCCACCAGCTTCTTCAGCCGGGCGTTCTCCCGCTCCAGCTTGAAATGCCTTCTCCCCATCGTCGTACTCCTTTCTCCTGGCAAAAGTCTCTCCAACCAGGTGGATCCGTTCTAGGGGGGCAGGTCAGATCCGGTGCGCACTTTAGCCTGGGGCACGCCGTTCGCGTCGGCTCACCTGCCGATATCGAGTTTCAGATAGGCCAACCAGCCGTCATAGCCCCAGTCGAGTTTGCCCCTGAATCCGCGACTTTCCTCGGCCGTTATAGTCATCGAGACTTCATTGAAGGCAAGGCCGAGCGCCCATCGGTTACTGAGGCGATAATCCGCGGCAATGTAGAAATCCCTGAGAGTGCCGCCGACGTCGCCGGTATCGATGCCGAACCACTGTGCCGATCCGCTCAGCGAGATCTTGTCGGTCAGGTCATAGTTTCCGCGAAATCCGATAACCGGTAGCGGTGCCGTCAGGTTTTCGGACTCCGTGGTTCCGAGCATGGCCTCGCTCAGACTGAGTTTCGTCGATCCCACATAGAGTCCGCCCGTGATGCCGAGGTACCCGCGGTCCCGGTTAAGAAACGCATAGGTATAGTCGGCCTTGACGATCGTCAAATTGTTCTTGGTATTGATTACGCTATTGATGGTAAACGTCTGATCACCGAAATCAATCGTCTCGTTGATCGGGCGGCTGGCAGATCGCGATAAATCGAAAACCGAGGCGTCGAAGCGGTGACGTTCGCCAACCCAAAAATCGCCGCCGATGCGGAACACCGTCATCGAGCTCTTGAGACCAAGGTTGCTCTCCAAATCGAGGTCTGTGCCGAGCCCGAGGCTGGAATCCAGTCGTGTTTCGGTATTGCGATTCGTAATAAAAGTGCCGAAAACGAGACTTCCGCGCTCGCGCGCCGTCTGCTCGCCCTGGGCCGCGGCCGGCGCAGCGAATATCGCTAACGATGCTGTTACTGTCAGCATCGCGGGAAATAGCCGGGTGTCTATCGGCCTCATGATGGGTTGCCTCGCGTTAGGACGCAAATTTAGATGCGCAAGGCCGAGCTGTGGATAGCAGCCGAGAGCGCTGAGATATAGCACTCGCCAGTCGAATATGTGATGTGCGAATTCACTGCCCGTGACATCGACGGATGGCCGTGGACCCGGAATACTCGGCGGTGCTAACGAATAAATCCATCGCGTGACAGCGCGTTCGCAAGGGCCCTAGAGATATCGCTGATTGTCTCGAACACGCTCGTCTTATCGGTAGCAGTCGATTCGGCGCTCCAGATTCTCAACTCGCTAGCGACCTCATAAAGGTCCGTCGCCAGAACGACGGTCCTCACGGTTGTGATTTCCATCGGGTCCTGGTATTCCACATAGTCGTAGCGAAAGAAATCCGCTAGGGGCAGATCGTTGCGGCGTTGTGCGTCTGCGGTCACACGCCCCTCGCGAGATTCAATCTGCATCTGCATATCGACGAGGCGTGTTATCAGCACTGCATCAAAGCCTTCGCTGTCAA
This sequence comes from Rhodospirillaceae bacterium, assembly GCA_024640685.1. Lineage (GTDB taxonomy): Bacteria > Pseudomonadota > Gammaproteobacteria > Steroidobacterales > Rariloculaceae > JAHEEM01. The sequence continues at coordinate 502 of JAHEEN010000191.1, read as the reverse complement.
CGATTGCGCGCAAACTCTCGCGGCTTATCTCATCAGTCGAAAGCATGAAGTTCAAGCTCGCGCTTGCAGCCGTGTTATCCGAGCGGAGTGCCGTTGCGACGGTCGATTCGAACCGGCGCCTGCTCGTCGCATTCTCATGTATGCCGACCACGAGGATGTTGGCAAATGGTCCGCTTGAGAAATTGGGGTCCTCATAGGTCTTTACAACGCGGCTGGATGAGCTGCAGCTGCACAGAATCGAGAAGCAGGCGATAAGCAACGCCTTCGATAAAGGGGTGTAGCGCATCGTTCTAACCGTGTTGCTGCACGCCGATGCCGATTAGGCCCGCTGCGATACCGGTGCGTTGAAGCTTCGAGAGCCCCCGCGCAAGTAGCTGTGTGAAAACAAACATGAGCAATCTTCTCGCCAAAACCTGTCCGGGTTGCAGCTCTTCATTATAGATGCAACTTTCGATTCTATGTGACTCTGCGAAACGTCAGCAAGGAGGCGTCAGTCCGGACC
>JAHEEN010000029.1 GCA_024640685.1 Rhodospirillaceae bacterium | reverse complement strand
GGCGCGTTTGCCGGATTCCGCATTCCGGTCTCGTCATCGACCGACGATCTCGACAACTTCGAGCTTGGCTTCAAAGCCGATCTGCTGGACCGCACGCTGCGCTTGAACGTCACGAGCTACTTCTCGGAGATCAATAACCTGCAGACGTCCCGCTTCGATCCGACCAATATCAACTTCCTGTGGTTCGCGGACAACGTCGGCGACGCCGAGATCTCGGGCATCGACGGCGATATCAGCTGGCTTGCAACCGATAGTTTGACCATTAGCGGTGCATTCAGCGTGCTCGACACGAAGATCACGCGGCTGAATCCGGAACTCGAGGGCATTGCCGCACCGGTCGGCAGCCGCTTGCCTTACTCGGCCGACTTCTCTGCCAATCTGCGTGCGCGCTACGACTTCCCGATGAGCTCGTTCGGTGGATTCAACAACGTCATGGGCTATATCACCGGCTCGATCTCCTATACTGGCGAAAGCCTCGTCGGCATCAAGATGGATGCCTATGTCGTCGAGGACACGATGCAGCGCGTCTACCAGGTCGCCGGATCGGGCCTCGGCATCGAGCGTGAGGCGGACGTTTTCGTCGGGGCCGCGCCCGGCACGGCGTTGCTGAACCAGGCTGGTGTCCCGGGCGGTCGCTACGTGCAAGACAGCTACTCGCTGCTCAACCTAGCATTCGGAATCGAGCTCGATCAGTGGCGTGCGGAACTCTTCATCAATAACGTCACAGACGAACGCGCGCCGATCTACATCGATACTCAGCAGTTCACGCCTCATGTCGTCACGAACCGGCCGCGCAGCACCGGCTTCAGGCTGTCGTACGACTTCTGACGCCGGGCACGTGTCGGTAGGCGACGGCGAGACGTTCGAGAAACGGCTCGCCGAGTCGCGCCGACTGATAAGCGATGCTCGGTTCGCCGATGCCATCGAGGTGCTCGACGAGCTACTGACCAGCGAGCTTCCAGCGTCACTTGCGCTCGAGGCGCGTTACGCGAAAGCCGTCGCTCTGCGGTACGCAGGCCAACCTGTCGCAGCCCTCGACGTATTGACCGAGATTACGACCGCGCATCCGGCGCACAGCCGCGCGTTTCAAGAGCGCGGCCACGCGCTGGTCGCACTCGACCGTACGGCCGATGCGGCAGCCGCTTACGGCAAGGCCCTAGCGCTGAATCCCGGATTGCTCGCAAGCTGGAAAGCTATCCAGGCACTTCACGAGCAACACGGGAATAGCCGCGAGGCGACGCTCGCCGGCGAGCAAGTCGAGTACCTGACCGCGCTACCGCCTGACCTGCGAGGCGCTATCGACCTTCTCCACGAAGGCAAGCTCTATAAGGCCGAGCAAGTATGCCGCCGCTACCTGCGTGCCCATCCGCGCGATATCGAGGGTATGCGGCTGCTGGCGGAGGTCGGCTCGCAGCTGCGTGTTCTCGACGATGCCGAGTTCTTGCTGGAAAGCTGTGTGGCACTCGACCCTGAACACGTGCGGGCACGCAGCGATTACCTTGCGATATTGAACCGCAAGGGCAAGTTCGCGAAGGCCTACGAGCAAGCGAAGACTCTGTACGCGGGCCAGCCGAGCAATCCCGTCTTCCGTCTCGCGATGGCCAATGCGCTCAACGGACTCGGCCGTACCGAGGAGGCGCTTGCGATTTACGGAGACTGCCTGACGACCGTACCAAATAAGGCCGGCGTGCACGTGCTGATCGGCCACGCGAGAAAAACGCTCGGCGACGTCGCAGGTGCCGTCGAGGCCTATCGCTCGGCGTACGCGGCGCGGCCGGACTATGGCGATGCGTTTTGGAGTCTTGCGAACATGAAGACCTATGCGTTCACAGACAAGGAATTTGGCCAGATCAAGCGACTCGAGAGTGACGAGGGCACCGATGTCGACGATCGCATTCATCTGTGTTTCGCAGCCGGTAAAGCCTTCGAGGATCGCAGCGAGTTCGACGAGTCGTTCGAGTTCTACGCGCGCGGCAACTTGCTCAAGCACCAACAGCTAGGCTACGACCCAAGTGTGACGACGGCGATGGTCGATGCGCAGATCGAGCATTGCACGCGCGAGCTCTTCGAGCAGCGCGGCAATCTAGGCTGTCAGAGCCCCGACCCGATTTTCATCGTCGGCCTGCCGCGCGCCGGCTCGACGCTGCTCGAGCAGATCCTGGCATCTCACCCCGACGTCGACGGCACGATGGAGCTTCACGAGATTTTGGGGTTGGCACAGCGCCTGCGCGGCCGGGCGGGCGCCAAAGAGAGCCGCTACCCGAGGATTCTTGCCGAGCTCGACGACGAGTACTTTGCGAAATTCGGCGAGCAGTTCATCGAGACGACACGCGTATATCGGGGCGATGCGCCGCGATTCATCGACAAGATGCCGAACAATTTTCTGCACATCGGGCTGATACTTCTTATCCTGCCGAACGCAAAAATTATCGATGCGCGGCGGCATCCGATGGCATGCTGCTTCAGCGGCTTCAAGCAGCTGTTCGGCGAAGGCCAGGACTTCAGCTACGACTTGACCTCGGTTGGATGCTATTACCGCGACTACGTGCGGCTCATGGATCATTGGGATGCCGTCGTGCCCGGGCGCATACTGCGCGTCATGCACGAGGACGTCGTCGCCGATCTCGAGACTCAGGTACGTCGCATGCTGGAATTCTGCGAGCTGCCGTTCGATCCGGCGTGCTTAGCGTTCCATCAAAACAGACGCAAGGTCAGGACGCCGAGTGCCGAGCAGGTCCGCCAGCCGATTTACCGCACCGGCCTCGAGCAGTGGCGTCATTACGATGCACAACTCGAGCCGTTGAAGGCCGCACTGGGCGACGCAGTGTTGGCACGTTATCCGATCGACGGGCGAGCTCGGTGAGCAAGCCCGATCAGCCCACGCCGGCGCCCATTGATCGGCCGGTATTCGTGAGCGCGGCTGCCGTGCTGATCGGACTCGTTGCGGTTACGGCCATTTTGCCGAGCAGCGTCGACTCTCTATTCCAGTCGCTGCAGGACACAATCGTCGCGAACGCGAGCTGGTATTACGTGCTTGTCGTCGCCGTCATCATCGTCAGCGTCATTTTTCTCGCGTTTTCCAGATACGGCGACATCAAGCTCGGCCCCGATCATTCCGAGCCCGAGTACTCGAACCTGTCATGGTTCTCGATGTTGTTCGCCGCCGGCATGGGCATCGGCTTGATGTTTTTCGGGGTCGCCGAGCCGGTCATGCATTTCCTGTCACCGCCGCTCGGCGCCGGCGGCACGGTCGCTGCCGCACGGGAAGCCATGGAGCTGACCTACTTTCACTGGGGACTGCACGCGTGGTCGATCTATGCCATCGTTGCGCTGATCCTTGCCTACTTCGCATTTCGCCATGACTTACCGCTGACGCTACGCTCGGCGCTCTACCCGTTGATCGGAGAGCGTATCTACGGGCCGATCGGCGTCACTGTCGACGTCTTCGCGATCATCGGCACGACGTTCGGCGTTGCCACGTCGCTCGGATTCGGTGTCGAGCAAATCAACACCGGCCTGAACTACCTGTTCGGCTTGCCGCGCGGCGCAGCAATGCAGATTGTCCTGATTCTGTGCACGATGTCGGCCGCGACGATCTCCGTCGTACTCGGCCTCGATGCCGGCATCAAACGGCTGTCGGAATTCAATATCTGCATGGCCGTGATCTTACTGCTCGTCGTGCTCGCCGTTGGCCCGACGATTCTGCTGCTACAAACCTATATAGAAAACACTGGCGTCTACGTCGCCGATATCGTAGGCAAGACCTTTAACCTCTACGCCTACGACCCGACGGACTGGCTCGGTGGCTGGACGATCTTCTATTGGGGCTGGTGGATGAGTTGGGCGCCGTTCGTTGGGCTGTTCATTGCGCGCATCTCGCGCGGGCGTACGATTCGCGAATTCGTGCTCGGAGCGATGCTGGGGCCGACGGCATTCACGTTGCTGTGGATGACCGTGTTCGGTAATACCGCCATTGAGCTCATCTTGAATCAAGGCGTTACCCAGCTCGGCGAAGCCGTCCAGCAGGACGAGTCGCTGGCGCTGTTTCAGTTCTTCGAATACATGCCGATGACGAACGTCTTGTCGATCCTGGCGCTCATCATGGTGCTCGTTTTCTTCGTGACGTCTGCCGATTCAGGCGCAATGGTTCTCAATATGTTGTCGTCGCACGGCCGTGACGACACGCCGATGGCGCGTCGCATCTTCTGGATGGCGATCATTACCGCGACGGCCATCGTATTGATGCTCGCCGGCGGTCTATCAGCGCTGCAGACGGCTGCAATCGCTAGCGCCTTCCCGTTTTCGATTGCGCTGCTCGCCGCGATGTGGGGGTTTCTGAAGGCGCTTCGTCTCGAGCTCGCGAAGCGTCAGGCGTTGATGGCGACGACACTGTCGCCACCGATCGATACCGACCCTGACGCCTGGCGAGACCGCCTGACCAATCTGCTGAGGTATCCAGGCGCCGACGAGGTACGAAACTTTCAACAGCGCGTTGTCGTACCCGCAATGCAGGAATTTGCAGCAGAGCTAGAGAACCACGGCGTCAGCACACTAATGTCGGAAGACCCGGCGTCGTCGCGCACCGTGCAGCTCGAGATCCTGCAGGGTGAGGAGCCTGATTTCGTCTACGCCGTTGTCGCTAAGCGCCACGCCATGCCCGACCTTGCCGAGAAAGGTATCGGCGATACCACGAACGACCCAGGCGCATCGTACCTGCGCGCCGAGGTACACTTAAGCGAAGGCGGCCAGGACTACGACGTCATGGGTTGGACGCGCGAGCAAGTTCGCAACGACATCCTCGAGCAGTACGGCAAGCACTTGCACTTCTTGCACGGCCTGCGCTGAACGCCGAGCGCCGCGATATTTTTCGCGACCTGCCACGGCGAGCTTCGAACCCGGCACCAGAACCACGAGGAACACCGAGACCGATGATTCATCCGGGAAGCTGCCACTGCGGCGCCGTCCGCTTCGAAGTGGAAGCACCAACGACGATCGTCTGCAAGGACTGCAACTGCTCGATCTGTAGGAAATCGGGCAATCTGCACCTGATCGTCCCGAAATCGCGCTTCAAGCTGGTTGCCGGCGAAGATCGGCTGAGCGTCTATACGTTCAATACGGGTATCGCCCAGCACTATTTCTGCAGCACGTGCGGCGTCAAGCCGTTCTATATCCCACGATCGAACCCGGATGGCGTCGACGTCAACGTTCGCTGTTTCGATGAGCCGCCCGAGGAGATTGTCGTCGAGCCGTTCGACGGCCAGGACTGGGAGGAACATGCTACGTCGCTCCTACACCTCAGCACTGAATGATCAGCCGGAGGCTCGAGCGGACGTAGCTAGAGTGTGGGCCGCAACAATGTTGTCGACGGCTCACCCGGCACCGCCTGAGGGCCCGCAAAGCGCTCACTAGAGTCCCCATAGGGGCGCGCGAGCCTGGCTCACCCATGCTCACGTCAGCTGAATCCGCGCTCGTTCACACGACGAATAGACGTATAGCCTCCACACTTGCCGGTAGGCCGCGCCCAATGTCACGAACTTTACAGCTCATCCTCGGCAATCAACTCTTTGCCGTCGAGCACTTACCCGCACCCGAGACGACCATCGTATTCATGGCCGAGGACCGATCGCTATGTACCTACGTACGACATCACAAGCAGAAATTGATCCTATTTCTTGCAGCGATGCGCAACTATGCGGACGAGTTACGGGCTGCCGGCTACGAGGTGCGGTACCACACGCTGAACGCGGATGACGATCGCGGCTACGAGGACAAGCTCGGTGCGGTTTTCAACGCGACCGAAGCTGACCGTCTATCGGCGTTCGAAATCGAGGACGACTTCATGGAGAAACGTGTCGACCGTTGGGCCGCTGACAACGACGTCATCCATGACGTGACGCCGAGTCCGATGTTCGTCTGCCCTCGGCAACGCTTCGCAGAGTACTTCGATCACACGACTGCACCGCGAATGGCGGAGTTCTACAAGCGTGAGCGGCGGCGCCTCGGCCTGCTCGTCGACGAGGCGGGGAACCCCTACGGCAGCCGTTGGAGCTTCGACACGGAGAACCGCAAGCGACTGCCGCCTGAAATCGAACTACCCAAGCTACCCGATGTCGGCCTGCAGCCGCACGTCGCCGAAGTCACTCGCATCGTCGAAACGGAGTTCGGGGATCACCCGGGATCGAGTGAACCGTTTTGGCTACCCGTGACCCGCGCAGTAGCGCTTGGATGGCTCGATACATTCATCGACGAGCGGCTGACGTCATTCGGCCCATACGAGGACGCGATCAGTCAGCGATCTCGGACGTTGTTCCACAGCGTGCTGAGTTCGAGTCTCAATCTCGGACTAGTAACGCCGCACGAAGTCCTCGAGCGCGTGATGCGCCACGCCGAGCGACACTCGGTGCCGTTACCGAGTCTCGAAGGCTTCGTCCGGCAGATCATCGGCTGGCGCGAGTTCATCAGGGGCATCTATCACCGTTATGGCCACGAGCAGGCGGAACGAAATTTTTTCGACCACCACCGAGGACTCGGTAGCGCCTGGTATCAAGCTTCGACCGGCATTCCTCCTCTAGATGACGCGATTTCGACCGCGTGGAAAACGGGCTGGGATCATCACATCGCCCGCCTCATGATCGTCGGCAACTTCATGACTCTCTGTGAGATCGAGCCAGCCGCCGCACATCGTTGGTTCATGGAGATGTACGTCGATTCGTCCGACTGGGTTATGGGACCCAACGTATATGGAATGGCGCTCTATAGCGACGGTGGACTCTTCGCGACCAAACCCTATATTTGTGGGTCGAACTACTTACTCAAGATGAGCGACTATCGCCGCGGGCCTTGGTGTGATGTCATCGACGGGCTCTATTGGCGTTTCATTTACAAGAACCGCCGGTTTTTCGCCTCCAACCCCCGCCTGGCTGTCATGCCGCGTGCGCTCGATCGCCTCAACGCACAGCGCAGGACTCGAATTTTCGAGGCCGCGGAAGCCTTCCTGTCGGAGCATACGCAGAATCCAGCCTAGAGACTGCGTCCCAGCCATCCCCTCTGCCACGTAGTTTGCGGTGGTGAATCCGTTTGATCACCTCTGACGAATAGAACTATATGCAGCTTGGTGTAGGGTTTGGTCACAAGCGAGGTGCTTTGGTACGGAAGATCCTAATACGTACCGGCTTAGCTTTTGTTATTACGAGCGCACCTTGTCTTGCACTCGCCATGGCAGGCCTCGTGCGAGCCGACATATTCGCAGTTGGTGGTATTAGCGGCTTAAGGATGATCGCCGCTGTAGCCATCCTCGGCTGCCTCATGGCTGCTATTGGTTATTGGGACGACTACGAGAGGAGCTGACTATGTTTAGCCGTTCAGATTTCTTCATTCTTCTTGCGGTAGTGATCTCCTTTGCCTTGTCCGCCTATCTGTGGTTTTCCGGACAGCGTGAAGAAGGTGCATTTACCGCACTTTGGGTGCCATCGATTCTGTGCTTCGGTATTTACTTCAAGTTGATGATCAGAATGAGGATTTCGTCATGAGCAGCGGCACGATACTGATCTTTGGCATTGTCGCTTTCGGGCTACTGCTGATAGGACTCGTGTTTACGATGATCGAGTTTCATCGCATCGCCGAGCGTCCGGATCGCGTCGTCGGCATCGAGTCCGAGTTTAGAGAAGTTCGCCGTCGCGACCGCGCTGCGTAGCCGACGAGATCTTGCGGCTACGGCGGCGCGGCAGTCGCGCCGCCGTAGCATTTATTGCGCCGGAGACCGTGCAGCACGTTCGTCGAATAGCGCAGCGACGGCCTCCGAGAAAGCGCGATCCGGTTGATCCGCGCACCAACGCGCGAGCCACTCCCATTGTGCTTCATAGTCGGCTAGGTCAACGAGCGACTCATCGCGCGCCTCGCGCGCCGCGTTTCTACCGCTCAGATAGCCTTGCATCCACGAGACGTAGGCGCGACGAACGTTCGGTAGATCACTGATATCGGCTCGCATCTGGGCACAGCTTCGTGAGCCGGCCCCGGCGACGGCCGTTACCGGCACTTGCTGCGCCAGCGACGTTGCGAAGGCGACGAGCAGGCCGCCCACGATAAAGGCACGGCCGATCATGGCGCGGCCCGCACGGGATTCGTCAACGTGCCGATGCGCTCGATCCAACACTCGCTGGTATCGCCGTCCTTCAGATAAACAGGCGGCGTGCGGCCCTCGCCGACTCCGCCGGGCGTGCCGGTACCGACCAGATCGCCGGGCCGAAGCGTCGCGATGTAGGAACCGAACGAGACGAGATCGCGAACCGTATGCACCATGAGCTCCGTGTTCGAGTCCTGCATGACGTTGCCGCTCAGCGTGTAGCGCACGTCGAGATCTTGTGGATCGCCGACGAACTCGGCCGGCACGACGAACGGGCCGCTGGGCCCGAACGTATCGTGGCTCTTGCCCATCAGCCAGTCCGAGCCGTAGCGCCCGTCGGCACGCTCCTCGCGATCGGAGACGTCGACCATCGCCATGTAACCGAACACGTAGTCGAGCGCGTCATCGACCGACACGCGGCGCGCATTGCGGCCGATCACGGCGACGAGCTCGCATTCGTAGTCGACGTTCGGTCGCCCGGGCGGCAACTCGATCGGCGCGCCGTTCGGGGTCAACGACGACTTGAGCTTCGCAAACAGATACGGGTTCGGCCGTTGGTCGTTGGGGTCACGCTGCCAAATGCCGGGCAGCCCGACGCGCACGCTCTCGTCAATGACGCTCGTCGTACCCGACGCGCGCCCAACGTTCGCCATCTCTTGTGCGTGTTCGACGTAGTTGCGCGCAGCCATCAAGATGACCTCCGGATCGGCTAGCGGCACCAACGTCGCGAGTTGATCGAGCGGGAACGCATACGCGGGCGGCCGCTCGCGCGCGGCCTCGGCGAGATCCATGAGCTCCGCTGCAAGCTCGTCGTCCCAGAGCTCGATGAGCCCGCGCAGCGTCGGCGGATAGTCGTCATCGGCGCGCGTCAGGTCTACGACGACCGCGTCGTCGAGGACGAGGCCGACGAACGCTCGGCCGCTCTCGGCAAACATGCCGAGCTTGTACGGAATTGCCTGTGCGTTCGCAGTCACGCTCGTCGATAGGGCCATGACCCAAGCTGCCGTCGCTACGCCGAGTTTCTTCGTTCTCATGTTTACCTTGCTCCGACTGAGAGTTCTTGATCAACCTGCCCGGCTAGGTATCCGCCCAGAGACGCAGCAAGTTGTGATAAATGCCGGCGAGTCGTACGAGTTCAGCCTGCTCGGCGCCGCTCGCCGACAGCGCCTGAATCGTGCAATCGAGATCGAACAGCAGCTGCCGCTCCGCGCCGCCGCGCACCATGCTCTGGATCCAGAAGAACACCGCGTAGCGCGTCCCGCGCGTCACGGGCGCTACGTGGTGCACGCTGCCTCCCGAATACAGCACGAGATCTCCAGCGCCCAGCTTGATCTCGCGCTGACCGTTGGTGTCTTCGACGACGAGCTCGCCGCCGTCGTAGCTGTCCGGCGCACTCAGAAACAGCGTTGCCGACAAATCCGTTCGAATGCGATGCGGCGTACCGGCGACGGGACGAATCGCGCCGTCGATGTGCGGCCCATACTCGCGGGACTCTTGATAGCGGTTGAACAGCGGCGGCACGATCTTCAACGGCAGCGCTGCTGCAACGAACGTCGCATTGGTCTCCAACGCCGCGAGCACCCGCTTGCCGAGCTTAAGCGCCAGCGAATCGTCGTCCGGCAGTTGCTCGTTATTCTTGGCGCCGCGCGAGAGATAGCCGGCGCTACCGCGGCCGTCGGACCACGTCGCGGCCGCAAGCTCGCTCAGAAACGCCTGAACGTCGTCTTCGCCGAGGACCTGCTCGATCTCTACCAGCACGGCCCGATTACGGCCCGAGCGAGAAATTGAGCGCCAACGTCACCGTGGTACCAGGCCCCGGGATCACATGCCACGGATGCAGGTTTCCGAAGTAGTACTCGTTCGTGATATTCGTGACGTTGAGCTTGACGGTCGTCCGGTCGGTCCAGTTGTAACGAACCATCCCATCGAGCAACCAATAATCGGGTATCGTCTTGCCTTGGCCGTTGTTTTGCGCGAACTGCTCACCGACGTAACGAAGGCCGAAGCCGAAGTCGAGCGGCTCGCTGACCTGATAGTCGAGCCACGCCGACAAAGAATGCTCGGGCGCGTTCGCCAGCGGCGCGCCTTCTGCAGTACCTGCCGCCGCCTTGACGACCTCAGTGTCGAGGTACATATAGCCGGCTTGCACGAACATGCGCGGGCTCGGCAGACCCGTCACGTCGACAGAAAATCCGCGCGCGCGCAGCTCGCCGCCGAGCGTGTTGAAACCCGGCCGGTTGGGGTCGGCGACACGTGCATTGGTCTTGGTCGTCTCGAACACAGCTGCCGAAAATGCGAGATCTCCGTCGCGTAGATCCGTCTTGAATCCGGCCTCGAGGCTGCGGTTCTCCTCTGGATCGAGCAGCGCATTGTTCGTGCCCAGACCACGACCGGTAGATAGCAACGATAGGCTCTGTGCCGACGGGTTGAACGATGTGCTGCCGGCGATGTACCACGTTTGCTCGATTACCGGCTTGTAGACGAGCGCTGCACGGTAGCTGACGACCTCATCGCTTTGATCGAACGATTCAATACCGGCAACGTCACCCGGATTGAATGGCGTCGGCGAGCCTGCGAAGCGCTCTGCATTGTAGTCAGTCTCGAAGCGGTCCCAGCGCAGTCCCGCGACGAGCTGCCAGGCATCCGAGAACTTGATCGTGTCGAGCGCGTAGAGCGCCGTCGTATCGCCGCGAGTATCGGCTGTGACGCGCGTCTCAACCGACGTGGCACTGAACGGTATCGACGACACTGGCTGCACGAGGCTCGCCTCCGGCACGCCGATACCGAAGCCGAACGTCGGCTCGGATTGCTCGGTGCTGAACTCGAAGCCGGTCACGAGGCTGTGCACGACGCTGCCGGTGACGAGCTCGGTCGTCAACGTGCCCTGCGCCGTCAGCATCGTCTCCTCACTGTCGCCGAAGAATACGTAGCGAAAGACTGACAAATCCTCGAGCGGAACACTGGGCGCATCCGGATCGGTGATCAACGGCTCGGTGATCCGGCTCTCGCGCGAGTATTGCGCATAGCGCACTCGAAAATCGGCCGTCGTGACATCGCTCTGATGTCGAATCAAACGTCCCGTAAAAATATCCGCGTCTGTCTTAAGATAATCGCTGTCGAATCCGTAAAAGCTCGCGCGGTCGACCGGCGCCGGCTGAGTGCCGAGCCACGGTAGTCCGTAGTCGGGCCGATCGTCGGCCGTTTGCTTCATATAGCTCAGCGTCAACTCAGTCGCAGAACCGAGTCCGAGCGCTAGGCTCGGCGCGATCCCATACCGCTGCGCTTGAGCACCGTTGCGGTCGGCGACCTCACCGGTGTGCGCCAATGCATTCAGCCGGAACGCAGCGCCGTCGCGCGACAGTTCCCGGTTCACGTCCATCGTCGTGCGCAGCGTCTGATTGCTGCCAATGTTGACGAACACATCGGTGATGTCGTCGAGCAGCGGCTGCTTCGTGGCTTGGTTGACGGCACCGCCGGTCGAGCCGCGACCGAAGAGCATCGATGACGGGCCGAGCAGGACTTCGACGGCTTCGAGATTGAACGGGTCGCGCGCGTAGCTGCCGAAGTCGCGAATCCCGTCGAGGTACATGTCGTCGCGCGCATTGAAGCCGCGGATGTTCGGGTTGTTGCCCTGCCAGCTGAACTCGCCGGCACCCAACGTCACCGACGGCATCGTGCGCAGCGCATCCTCGAGCGACGTGATCACGCGATCGTCGAGCACATCGGCCGAAATGGAGGTGACCTGCTGCGGCGTATCACGAAGGGGCTCCGTGAACCGGTTCAACGTGGATTCGTCGATCAGCTCGCGGTTCACCCCGATGACGAGCACCTCCTCCAGGAGTTGCTCGGCGCTCTGCTGCCCGGCGTCGTCCTGGGCGAGCGCGACTCGGTCCTGGGCAAATAGCACGCTCCCGCCCAGCAGCATCTGCGTCGCCGTCCGTCTTGCCGAGTCGCCGAACTTGGAGGACTTAGCTCTGTGGACTCGAGGCTGCTTTCGGATACGTCGCATCGGGAGGGTAGCCCCAGCTAGTTGATGACAGACCGGCTCTAATCGCAGGCCCTAATGATAGGGTGTCGCCAATTATGCGCAATAAACGCTGCGTGCCGAAGTGCCACGGTTGCGCACACGGGAAATCCGGCAGCGAAGCGCTCGGTCTATTCGAAGCCGAACTGCCGCGAAAGTTCCGGATCGCAGTCGTAGCGGAACAGCTGCAGATGCGGCGCGTACAACAGTTCCTTCGTCGCGCTGAACGTGCCGACGAGGTAGTCGGGATCCTCGAGCTCGACTTCGACGATCATCCGCGTGCCGTCGTCGCTCAGCGAGAAACGCTCGACGACGTGCTTGTCGGGTCCCGACGGTACGCCGGTGCCATTCGTCGAGCGGTGCTCAGCGAACAACACGGTATCGACGACGAGCGTGTCGCCTTCCCATCGACCGATCGAATGGCCCTGGTTCGTGCGCTCGCCGTTTTCAGGATGCCCGCGACCATCGAGATAGACGATTCGCTCGGCATCGAAGAACTCGCTGCGAATGACGACGCGATCGTCGAAGATCTGAAACTCGTTGAGGTAAACGGTAGAGCCGACGACGGTACCCGGTGCGGGCGGTGGGATGCAGTCACGAATCGGGCTCTCGGCCTGGAAGTTGTAGCTTGCGCTCGCCGCCTCGCCGGCCGGCGTCAGCGGCATCGCGTTCAGCGCACGCGCGAACGGCCCAGTGGTCGAGCCGATACCCTTCCAGACGCCGGCCAAGCTCGTCGCGCTGACAGTCGCCTGTGTATCGCTCTCGTCCTGAATCCAAACGGAGCCATCGGCTTTCTCGATCGAGATCATCATCGCGTGGGAACGGTGTTGGCGATCGGGGTGCGCACGCACGGTGATCTCATCGCCGGGCGCGAACAGCTCGCGCGTCCAGCCGCTGCGCGTCATGATCGGTGTCGAGCCAGTCTCTATGCCCCATTCAACGGTCTCGCCATCGTCGCTTTCGACGTCGACGTAGACGGTGATATGCGGATTGCGCCAGAGAAATCGTGTGACCGTGCCTTCAAAGCCGATGATTCGCTCTTGATCGTAGCCCGCATCGCTGTGATGCGCCGCGGTCGACGCGACATAGCAGAGCGCAACGGCGCAGACTGCGCCAATCGATAGAAATCTCACTAACCGTCTCCTGAGTCATGCCGCCGCGACGAACGTCGGGCCGAGTTTGGTCGCGGAGAATACCATAGCGACGCAATCATTCCGCATACCACGTACCGTCGTCGCGCGGCTGTATCCACAGATGGCTGTACCAGTAGTAAACGCCTGGTGCATCGCTCGACGGCGCCGTACAGTTGAACTTGTGTCGGCCGCCGCCAAGCGGCTCCCGGGCTCGAATCGTCGCGATATCTCCGCTCCATGTGATCGCTGCAGGCTCCTGGCCTGCAACGTAGCAACGCAGTCCGTCGCGGCGGTACGGTCCATCCAACAATTCGATCCGCAACGCAGGCGCTGCTGCGCCCGCCGCGAGCACGCGCGACTCGGGCTCGAGCACACGGACCGGCAGCGCGCGCGTGCGCAGCTTTTCGGCGAAGCTTGCGAGGCTGTCGTAACCGGTTGCCATCGGATAGCGTGCCAATTGCGTAAGAATCGCGCCCGGACCAATCGCACCCGACTGCTGACCGAACGCGACGAGATCGAGGTCCGCGACGATGCGCTCGAGCGCCGTGTCGAATTCGCCATACGGATAGGCAAAGTACGGGCTCGGATGTGCGAGCTCGGCGTCGAGGCGCGCTTGCGCGGAAACGATGTCGCCACGCACGCGCGTCCGCCACGCGGCTGCGCTCTCACCGGGCTCGCGACGAATCAGATGTCCGTGAGCTGTGCCGTGGTTCGCGATGCGTCCGCCGCGCGCCTCGAGCTCGCGGAGCTCGTCCCAGCTCATGAAGTTCGCGTAGCCGCGATCGATCGCATCGGTCGACACGAACACTGTAAACGGCCAACCGCGCGCCTCGATCAGCGGTAGCGCCGTCGTGTAGATCGACCGGTAGCCGTCGTCGAACGTCAGCGCAACGGCTTTTGGCGGCAGCCGCGACGACTCGCCAATGGCGGCGGCGACGACGTCATCGAGCGCGACGACCGCATAGCCCTCACGCTGCAAGAAATCGAGATGCGCTGCGAATGTCTCCGGGCGCACCGATGTCGCCGCCGGCGTATCAGCGGCGACGTGGTGATAAAGAAGAACGACGCCATCGCGGATCTGCGCGGCTGCAGACCCGCCGAAGGAAATGAGAGAAACGAGCAGGCTTAACTGAGCAGTGTGGCGTCGCCAGTCAGCCACCGGCATTGACGGGTTCGCGCCCGCGAATCGGAGGCACGGCGTCATCGGCCAGCTTGTTGACTTGAATCAGGTGCTTGATGTCCTTGACGTACTCGTCGCGGCGCTCGGAATACTCCCCGAGCTGCTCGGCGAGCTCGACGCCGGACAAGCTTTCGCCAGACTTTCGCAGTCGTGCCCGCTCGAGGCGGAAAGCGCGATAGCTCCCGTGCGTATTCAGATTGAGCAGGTAGCTGAACACCGAGTCGCGCGGAGTATCGAACGCTTCGACCTCGTGCTTGCGCCCAGCACGCCGGTTCTGTGGCACGAGGCCGCAACCCGGCCGGAAACACCACTCGCCGAATAGATTGTTCGCCTCGCGCGCAAACCGCGAGGTGCCCCATCCGGACTCCTTGGCCGCTTGCGCGAGCGCCAGCGACGTCGGCACAACGTCGACGCGCATCAGCAGCATCGACAGCAGCTCTTCCTCATCCATCCCGTCGTGCTCGATGCGATAGTGCGCGGCGAGCTTGTCGAGCCACCACCGATCCAGCCACGAAAACTCGGACTTGCCGGCGATCTCGACGAGCCGCTGCCGATCTTCGGCAACGTGCTCGTTGGCCTCGGCAATCAACGGCTCGACGAACTCGAAAAAAACGGCTTTACGATCCGGCCCAGCCTCGAACACGCGAAAGTCCGGCATCGGCTCGGGCCATGCCTTCGACGACACGACCATCGACATGACGAGCGCAACAGGAACTAATGCGGCGACGGACCATACAGTTACTGATTTGAAAATTCGGGTCATGGGCGACTCGGATTCCCTGCGTAATGCATGGAGCGCTATTTTACCAAACGATTGGAAAATGCAAGTCATAAAAAACTTCTTTGCGCGAAAATTACCTGTCGCAATTTGCAGACAGTTCGTGTGTGCGGTCGCGTCTATGCCATTAACAAGTTGCCGCAACTCAATGTCGTTACGCTGATTTCGACGACGACTCCGTTTCGCGATCGCGCTCGTTCCTCTCATAAGCGAGATCAAAAAAAGGCTCTAAATGCCGCCAAGTCGCTTCGCGTGCATGCACACGAGACTATTTCTAGAATATTGGCCGTCAGGCCAATATTCTATCGATGTTTCATTGGGTTACGCCGCCATTAGAGAACCGGAGCGACGCAAAGTTCCAATCGAGCTTGCGCAAATTCATGCCGCGACACCAACGCTTGCGGCATAGCGTAGCGGCGAGTGGACTAAATTCGTTCGAGCCAGTCGCGGGTATCTTGGGCGCGACGCGATGCCAGCCAGCGAAAGACGAGAGAATGCCAAAACACGCGCCTCACGTAGGCGCGGGTCTCGTTGAACGGGATGTTCTCGATCCAAATATCAGCGTCCATCTGCCCGTCGGGCAACCATCGTTCCGCTGCGTTAGGCCCAGCGTTGTAAGCGGCCAATGCGACCGGCAACCGCCCCTGAAACTCGTCGATGAGCCGCGCGAGCTCGGCGCTACCGAGCCGCACGTTCAATGCCGGATCGAGAAGATCCTCGCGGGATAACCGCGTGCCGACGTCGGGCTCATAACGCGCCGCAGTTCCGAGTTTGAGCTGCATCAGACCATGCGCCCCGGCGCTGGAGACAACATCGGCACGGAACAGACTCTCTTGGCGCATGACGCTATAGACGAGCTCGCGTTGCACGCCAGTCTCACGCGTCGCAGCGACGACCTCGTCGCGATACGGTGTCGGATATAGCAACGGATAGTCGTTGAAGACGCCGAGCCGCGTCGCTGTCGCGACCGCAAGATCGTAGCGCTGCCAGTCGGCCGCTAGGTGAATCGTCTGACGATCGCGCTCATCATCGAGGTCGGCAACGCCAAAGCGCCACTCGCGCAATGCCGCAACCGGCAAACCTATATCGAATAGCGCGCTCGCGCGTATCAACGCAGGATTGCGTGCGAGCGTCGCGAGCGTGGCATCGTGTCGCGGCAGCGGCTCGAGCGTCGGTCGCAGGCGCCGGCGCAACTGCGCTGCAGCGAGCCCAGCATAAAAATTGTCGTCATCGAGCAATGCCTCGTAATGCGTCCGCGCCGCGCGTCGGCCAACGCGCTCCTCGGTAACGCGCCCCGCCCAGTAGCGCCACATCGACTGGTCGCGCTGCCGCGGCGACATCGCCTCGAGCCCTTCCTCTGCCAACGCCCAGTCGCGGGCCCACAACGCCGCACGCGTCCGCCAACCGAGGGTGTAGTCATCGAGCTCGTGATCGGGGATCGCCGCGAACGCTGCCAACGCCTCGGAACGGCGGTCCCACGCGAGACCGAGCGCCAACGCTAAATGAACTGCACGGACGAGCTCGCCATCGGACTCGACGGCCGCAAGCATCGGCTCGTAAAGCTTCAGCGCGCTCTCCGGATCGTCTCGCGACAGCCGCGACCACGCATCGAGCAGCACATCGGACTCGATATCGGCCGACGAAGCCACGAACTGCTCGAGCTCGCTCGCGGGCCGCTCGATCAATGCCGCCCAACGCAGTAAAGGAGCCGAACGCTCATCCGGCAGGCGCCGCGCGATGACGCGGGCAAAGCCGATTTGCCCATTCTCGAGCAGCATTCGCACACGCTGCTCGACGTGATCTTCTGTTAATGCGCCCTCATCGCGGAGCCATTGAAATATCGGTTCACATTCGCCCGGCAACTGCCGCGGTGTCAGCCAGCGCTCGACGATCAACGGCACGAGCCCTTCGGTGCGGTCGAGCGCGATACGGGCCGCGAGTGACTGACAGCGCAGTCGCGCATCGGCAAACGCTTCGTCGTATTGTTCGAGGAACGACTGCCACTGCTCGCGGCGCGCGAGGCTCACGGCCCAGTCGTAACGTAGTCCACGCGCGACCGGCAATGCCGTGTGGCGACGCAGAAACTCAGCGGCTTGCTCGTCCGCGTCGCTGTCGGCCTCCTCAACCTGGCTGAGTCGAAATGCGATGCGCGTAGCCTCCAAGTACGCAAAAAGCGGATGGCTGCGAATCTCGGGAGGATCGGCTCCGTCGGCGAATTCACCAGCGCGCGCGGCAGCGAGCGCCAGTATGAATGGATCTGCGGAAATTTGCGTGTTTGTGTTGGACAACGGCGCGCCGCTTTGCGCAAGCACGACGCTTGGCAGCACGAGTGCCAGCAGACAATAACGGCGCACGCTCGATCGACGCATGATTCGGACGATCCTTCCTGCGAACACGGCTGATCTAATCCCGATCAGTCACCGAGGCTGCCGATAATGGCACAAGACGAGCGCTCGTGGGTACCGAGCCGAATCGAGGGAAAAGAGCCGGGCGGCGGCGTAGACACCGCCCGACAGCAACTAACAGCGTTGACTAGAACTCGGCGCGAAAACCGAGACTCAGCGTATCGACGTCATCGTCGAGATTTGTCTCGACCATGAACGCCCACCGATCGTTGAAGTAGTAACGACCGAGCAGATCGACGCGAGTGTCGCTGCCACTGTTGTCGTAATCGACCCAGTTCAGCATTGCCTCGAGCTGAAACGATTGCCCGAGCTGAGCGCGAACGCCGCCGCCGAGCCCGAGACCGTCCTCGTCGGCGCTCAAGCCAAGTGCGCTGACTTCGCGGTTCACGTAAGACGCCGTTGCGACCAGGTCCAACGCGTTGGACAGCCCGTAACGATAGCCCGCGCCAAATTGGAACGACGTGCCGTCGGCACCGAAGTCGAAGCTCTGCTCCTCCCACTCGCCGAGCAGGAAAGCATTCGAGTTCATCTGGTACGTTCCGGTGAAACGATAACCGTCACCGTCTAGCGTACCGAAGCCCGTATCGTACTCGACGTCGACATAGCTGACCTCGAGTCCCGTATAGATGAAGTCGGCCATCGCCAGCGATGGCAACATCGCGCCCGCCATCAGAACACCAGCTAACTTAAGATTCATCTGAAATCTCCCACACTGAGTAGCGTCACGCGATCCTATGCCAGGACGATCGACCGGTTGCGGGATGCGACTCACAGTTTGCGGCGCTGTGGCGCACGCGCCACCGAAAAACACGTTATGTCCAGGGAGCGAAGCCCGGTTTGCCGCAAGCCGCAAGCGCGAATACAGTGCCGCACGCATGCATAGGTGCGGCGAAAATACATCGCGCGAATGTCGCCGAAATCCAACAGCACGCCCGCGTGCGCGCTGATTTCGAGCGCGCATTCAATTAGACTACGGCCACGTTTTTCTGAAGTCTGCTGCGCACTCAGCTTGCTCGAGGAGTCCTTGCCAATGAACGTACGACGCGGTCTTTTTGCTTTCCTGCTCATCGTTTTCGCGCCTGTCACATGGTCCCAAGAGGTTCAAGATTTCTCGAACACGATCAATACGTTCCGGGAGATTCCGCAGGTTGCACCGTACTTCGACTCTGCCTACGGTTACGCGGTCTGGCGAACGATCGGACGCGGCGGCATCGGCATCGGCGGCGCTACGGGCCGCGGCCAAGTCTACGTCGGCGGCAACGTGACCGGTTTCAGCCGACTGATCGACATTTCGATCGGTTTTCAGCTCGGCGGGCAAGCGTACCGGCAGATCATCTTCTTCCAGAATCAAGCCGCGTATGATGACTTCACTCAAGGCAACTTCGAGTTCGACGCGCAAGCATCGGCGGTAGCCGTCACCGCAAGCGCACAGGCGTCGTCCGGTACCCAGGGCAGCCAAGCGACAGCAGGTGCAACTGGAACCGGGACGGCGGCTGCAGGCGGCGGCTACCAGGCCGGCATGCGGATCTTCACGATAGCCACCGGCGGCTTGATGTACCAAGCCACGATCGCGGGCCAGAAGTACTCATTCAATCCTGTCGAATAGCGCACCTCACAACCGCTAGCTTTGAGCGACTCCGGGCCCACCGACGCGTCCGGCAGCTGCTGCCACACATCCGGCGCGACCGCGACTGATCGCCGCCCGGCGCCGGCTGGGTCGTACACCTGCCCGATGCATCCCGACGTTGTCGAGAGTTCGCACGGCAGCTGTCCGTACTGCGGCATGGCGCTCGAGTTGACGAGCCCGGTCATTGCGCCCGGTGCAAAGCAATGGACCTGCCCGATGCACCCGGAGGTCGTTCGCGACGCCCCGGGCGATTGCCCGATCTGCGGCATGGCGTTGGAGCCAACGGCCGTTGAGCTAGCGGCGCATGAAGATCCCGAGCTGGCCGACATGTCGCGCCGATTCTGGTTCGCGGCAGCATTCGGCCTGCCTGTGCTGGTGCTGTCGATGGGCGACATGCTGCCGGGCTCTCCGATCTCGGCGTTGCTGCCGGGACGCTCGCGGACGTTTCTCGAGTTCCTGCTTGCGACACCGGTTTGCTTGTGGTCCGCGTGGCCGTTCTATGTCCGCGCCGTTGCGTCGGTTCGACACGCGAGCCCGAACATGTTCACACTGATCGGCCTCGGCGTCGCGGTCGCGTTCGGTTACAGCGCCGTCGCGGCCGTGTTTCCAGGGATTTTTCCAGAGACCTTCAGGCACGCAAACGGCGACGTCGCCGTCTATTTCGAGCCGGCCACGGTGATCGTCGCGTTGGTGTTGCTCGGCCAAGTGCTCGAGCTGCGGGCGCGCGGTCGGACAAATGCGGCGCTGCGAGGCTTGCTCGAGTTAGCGCCGGCAACTGCGAGGCGCATCGATACCGATGGCAGAGAAGCTGACGTAGCACTATCCGACGTGCGCGTCGGCGATCGCTTGCGTGTGCGGCCGGGCGATAAGATCCCGGTCGACGGCATCGTGCTCGATGGCTCGAGCACCGTCGATGAGTCGATGGTCAGTGGCGAGCCGATTTCAGTAGCGAAGCGAGCCGACGATGCGCTCGTGGGCGGCACCGTTAATAAGAACGGCACGCTCGTGATGCGTGCAGAACGCGTCGGCGCCGATACTCTTCTGGCCCGGATCGTTGCATTGGTCAGCGACGCGCAGCGCAGCCGCGCGCCGATACAGACGCTCGCCGACGTCGTCGCCAGCTACTTCGTGCCAGCCGTGATCGCGATTGCCGCCTTGACGTTCGTCCTGTGGGCCTCGCTGGGCCCCGAGCCGCGCATGGCCTACGCGATTGTCAACGCCGTCGCCGTGTTGATTATCGCCTGCCCGTGTGCGCTCGGACTCGCAACACCGATGTCGGTCATGGTCGCGATGGGCCGCGGCGCGACGCTCGGCGTGCTGTTTCGCTCCGCCGAGGCGATCGAGCAACTGCGCGACGTCGATACGATCGTCGTCGACAAGACCGGCACGCTGACCGAAGGCCGACCGGTACTGTCGGCGATTGTTGCCGCACAGGGCTTCGATTCCAATGCGTTGCTGAGACTCGCGGCATCGTTGGAGCGCGGTAGCGAGCATCCACTCGCCGAAGCGCTCGTCGGAGCAGCCGAGGAACGCGGGTTTGCGCTCGCGGACGTCGAGCAGTTTGCGGCGATCGCCGGCAAAGGCGTCACCGGCACGATCGAAGGTAGGTCTGTGGCGCTCGGCAATCCAGCGTTGATGGAGCAACTCGGTGTTTCTATCGATTCGCTGGCCGAACGCGCCGAAGTAATGCGCGCGGAAGGACAAAGCGTGATGATCGCGGCGCTCGACGGCCATGCTGCAGGACTCTTCGGTGTTGCCGATCCGTTGAAGACGACGACGCTGCGTGCAATCCAACAGCTTCGCGGTCAGGGCTTACGAGTCGTCATGCTGACCGGCGACAATGTCACGACCGCTCAAGCCGTCGCGACGCGGCTCGGCATCGATGACGTTTTCGCCGAGGTGCTGCCCGACCAGAAAGCCGCAGCCATCAAACGGCTGCAGCTCGACCACAAGGTTGCAATGGCCGGCGACGGTATCAACGATGCGCCCGCGCTCGCGCAAGCCGACGTCGGTATCGCAATGGGCACCGGCACGGACATTGCAATCGAGAGCGCCGGCATCACGCTCGTCAAGGGCGATCTAAACGGCATCGTCCGTGCGCGCGCGTTGAGCAAACGCACGATGGCCAACATCAAGCAGAATCTGTTTTTCGCGTTTGCCTATAACGCGCTCGGCGTGCCGATCGCCGCCGGCGCGCTGTACCCGATAACGGGATTGCTGTTGAGCCCGATGATTGCCGCA
This sequence comes from Rhodospirillaceae bacterium, assembly GCA_024640685.1. Classification (GTDB taxonomy): domain Bacteria; phylum Pseudomonadota; class Gammaproteobacteria; order Steroidobacterales; family Rariloculaceae; genus JAHEEM01. The sequence continues at coordinate 1,101 of JAHEEN010000029.1, read as the reverse complement.
GCCGCAATGAGTTTGAGCTCGGTATCCGTGATCTCGAACGCATTGCGCCTCCGGACCGTGCCGTTGTAGAGACGCCGCTCGAGCACATCCCAGGCCGGATCAGCTCAATGGCTCGGCGTCAGCCGCGAATGCCGTCAACGGTAGGTCCCAGAGTTGCATACAACGCGACAGCGCCGAAATGGCCAACGTGTGCTTGAGGAGCCCTGCCGCGAATGCTTCTCGCAGTTCAGCTGGGCGCATCAGGCGAACGCGCAGGGCCTCGCCGGGCTCGGGGGTGGGCGGCGCCACAGCACTGACGCCTTCGACGAGCCAGTGGTGACACAGATTGCTCTGGAACGCTGGGTTTGGCTGCACCGAGCCAAGATAGCGCCAACGACCGCCGCCGTATCCGGATTCCTCGAGCAGCTCGCGCTTCGCAGCCACGATAGAGGACTCGCCATCGTCAACAATGCCTGCCGGCGGCTCTAACGAAAGCTCGCCGCTGCCAAAACGAAACTGCTCAACCATGACGACGTGTCCCGAGTCCGTTCTGGCGACGACATTGACCCAGTCCGGACACTCGAGCACGAGACAGCGATGGGTATAAGTGCCGGTCGGATGGCGCATCTCGTCGAATCGAACCTTGAAGAGCGGCAACGGCGGCCCAGGCTGCATCGCTATTCGTTTCCAAATCAAGTCGTCATCGCGCATCGTTTCGGTCCTATCAATAAATATGACTTGGCTGCTGGCCAGCGTTCGCACGTGCCGAAAAGTATCCCACGTAAATGAAACACAGTATCGCGCCGCGGCGATGACACCAAACGGCGCCGGCCCGACATCGAAGTCGGTGCCGACGCCACGCTGCATCAGCCCGATTTACCCGGCGGAAACGGTACGAACCCTCCGTCGTCCGGCCAGAATCGATTTGGCGGCGCACAGCGCTTCAAACCCCGCGCGCACAGCTGCTCGACCCACTCGTATTTATAGAAAGACGTTTGGCTCGGTTGTCGAGTCGGCCTGAACGAGACGCGAATGCTGTGCGAGGTCTCCGCCTCACCGAAGCCCGTACCGGCTTGGGACCGCGCGCCTGCTCCGGCTTCGGCCGAATCGAGCGACTCTGCT
>JAHEEN010000190.1 GCA_024640685.1 Rhodospirillaceae bacterium | reverse complement strand
ATCGAGTCCGATACCTTGGCTCAGCCCCTCAAATCCCGTTACCTGCCCCGAGATACTCGGGTTGTACGAGCGGTTGCGCGTGACCCAGGCGATCTCCTCACCGCGACGTCGAATGCTGCGCCCGAAGTTAAAACCCCATGCATCGGCTTGCGGATCGAACGCGAGGCTCTTGAATGGAATGGCCATCTCGGCCAGCCAACCGTTCTCGTCGAGCGAGCCTGCTGCATCCCAAATCGCATTCCAAGCCGTTTGAACCTGACTGACGTTTAGATACAGCATGTCGTGGCGCACGCCGTTTGCATTCGTCTCGAATCGATAGCCACCGCGGCGCGTGTTGAAAGGATCTAGTATCAGAAAAAGCCGGTCATCGGTCTGACCCAAGCCGACGTTGTGCCGCATCGTGTTCGCAGCCACTTGATCGGGATCGCTGTCCTTGAGACGCGCGCCGACGTAGAGCGTATCGTCGTCGTACAGCAGATAGACCTCGGTCGTCTCCGACGGCGGTCCACCGTCGGTAGGACGCACTTGAACGAAATCGCTGATCGGCTCGGCTTGCGCCCAGACGGCCTCATCGAGGACCCCGTCGATGACCGGCGGCGTATCGACACGCACGGCACGCACGGATTTGACGGGATCGGTCTGCGCGGCCACGGGGCCAACGGCGATCAGGCCGGCGAGTACGCCGGCTCGAATCGAACCGTAGAGAAATGCGTGCATTTTCAGGGGTTTTCGCGGGCCCGCGAGAGCCCGCTTCGGTGCTTGGTATTCAAACGACGCCGCAGTATAGGCGTCTGATGGCATCTGACGAAGCCTGGAATACCGAAAGTGAGCACGAATCGATGCCCTATACTCGCGCGTGTGAATCCCCCGTCTTCTGACACAGTCCCACCGGCATTAGTTCACCTTGCGATCGTTTCGCTCGGTGCCATCGGACTCATCGACGCCGGTCTCGCTCAGACTTCGGTGAATAGTCTTCAGGAAACGCTGCGCGACGGCGACGTCGAGCTCGAGCTGCGCTACCGCTACGAGTTCGTCGACAGCGCCGATTTCGTGCTCAACGCCAATGCGTCGCTGCTCAGAACGCGCTTGACGTACACGAGCGCTGAGTTTCGCGGGTTCGCTGTCGGCGTCGAGGTCGACGATTTGCGTGCCGTGATCGCCGACGATTTCAACAGCACCCGCAACGGCCAGATTGACCGGCCGATCGTCGCAGACCCCGAGGGTACCGAGATCAATCGAGCCTACGTCGCATTTCGGACACAGAACGGCACGCGCATCGGGGTCGGTCGCCAACGCGTCACGGCGCCGCGCCGGCGCTTCGTCGCAAGTCTGAACTGGCGGTTCAACGAGCAAACATTCGATTCGCTGCGGGTCACGCACACATTCGGCGACAAACTCGCATTCGACTATGCGTACGTTTGGAACGTCAATCGTCTGTTCGGACCGGACTCGGGCCAACCGCCGCCCGATCTCGAAGGTGCGCTGCACTTTCTCGACGGGCGCTACATATTCGATTCCGGCGCCGTGCTGCACGGCTACGGTTACTTTCTCGATTTCGACGACGCGGCGAGCCAGTCGAGCGCAAGCACGGGCGCGCAATTCTCTGCGACGCAACCACTGAACGACACATGGTCATTGCCCTACTCGATCGAGGTCGCCCACCAGAGCGATTACGCCGACAACCCCATCGGCTACGACACGAGCTACTTCAATGCACAAGTTGGCGTATCGAGTAACCGGCTGCGCGTCACGGCAGGCTTCGAGCATATCGAAGGCGACGGCACCCCTGGCGGATCGATGAAGACGCCGCTCGCCGGACTGAACGGCATCAACGGATGGGCCGATCAGTTCGTGACGATCCCCGACGACGGTCTCGAGGACTTATCGCTGCGAGTCGCGATACCGATCGGCCCTACCGAGCTCAGCGTCGCCGCACATGAATACACAGCCTCACACGGAAACGCCGACTATGGTGACGAGCTCAACGTCGCTCTGATTTGGCCGATCGGCGAGCGCTACGATCTGCTGTTCCGCTACGCGGACTACCGCGCTGCGAGCCACGCGGTCGATACGACCAAGGCGTGGGTCATGCTGACGGCGCGGTTTTGACGTAAGCCGCGGTGATCGAACATCGAATTGAACTCCCGACGGTAGGATTGGCCTATACTTTCAGGTATTGGACTCGGCAAACGAGTAGACCGAGCTAGAGGAAATCGAGAATGAGTCTTAAGCGCATCTATGCAGCCGCGCTCGTCGCAGCGTTGGTTTGGGCCTTACCGGTCACCGCACATCACTCTCACGGCAACTACGATCTCAAGAGCTATCTCGAGATGGAAGGCACCGTCAGGGAAGTTCACTGGATCAATCCGCACACGTGGATTTACATGGAAGTCGAGAATGACGACGGCTCGTCGACGCTCTGGACGCTCGAGGGCGGCGGCATCATCGCGCTGACCCGGCGCGGCTGGACGCAGGATAGCGTCCAAGTCGGCGACACGATCAACGTGCGCTGCCATCCGCTGCGCGGCGGCACGCCGAGCTGCTTGTTCGGTTATCTCAGAACTGCCGACGGCCAGGAGGGGGAATATGACTAAGCTCGCCAAAACCGTCGCAGGGATCGCGCTACTTGCGGTCGGGCTGCCCCAATCGGCATTCGCGTGGATCGAGTTCACCGACATGCAGGATTTCTTCAGCATCAACTTCCCCGACGAACCCACCGTCGAGGAAATCGAGCACGTCTCGGAATACGGTACTGCCCTTCCCGCACGCCGCTTCTCGGTCACCGACAACTGGGGCGTCACGTTCACGCTGACGGTCGTCAACTTCAACGATGCCGAGTCGTTGTACTCCGACATCGACGACAAGACTGACGACACGACGTTCACAACGATGTGGATCTACGATCAACGCGGCGCCGTTCCCAACGAAGCTGCCCGGATGCGCGCCGCGGCCGAGGAAGTCCTCTACGACGGCTGGCATCACATCGACCGCGTCGAGGGACACAATCTCGTGTTGCGCAACGCCGACGACACGACGACCTACGCCGCGTTGTACCTACACGCGCGGCGGCTCTACATCCTCGAAGCCAAGGTCCCCGACGGCGCGCCGGCCGGCGGCTTGTTCCAGCAGTCGCTCGCGTTCCTCGATGAGGAAGGCAAGCAGATTCGTTATTGGATCACGCCCGAAGGCGAGCGGTCGCGGGAGCGCTAGAGCCGGCCTTCGCCGATCTCGATCGGAACTCGTAGGACCGTCGCATCGGGCGGCGCCGTCGCTCACAAGGCCGCCCGGTGAATCCAGGCTCGATGACCATCAAGGACGCGCCGTCGGGCTACGGCTGGCTGTCGATCGGACTGCACTGGTTCAACGCGGTAGCCGTGGTCATGCTCTGGTTTGTCGGCAACAAGATGGCGGGCGCCGCGGTTTCAGACGAGGAAGCCGCCGAGCTTTTGCGCGTTCACACATCGGTTGGCGTCACCGTCTTCGCTGTTATTTGGGTACGCATCGGCTGGCGCCTCTACTCGGGCCACCCGAAAGGACTGCCCGACCAAGGACGCATCGCGTTTTTGGTCGCACGCACCGTTCACTACACCTTATTAATACTCATCGCGTCGCTGCTGATCTCCGGCCCGCTGGTGTCGTGGTACGGTGGCGAGGCGATCGAGTTCTACACCTTGGGCTCGATCCCGAGTCCGTTCGCAGCAAACGCTGCACTGCACGAGTTCTTCGAAGCCGCACACCGCTGGGGCAGCAACGTGCTATTCGGCGTTGCAGTGGTGCACATGTCCGCTGCTGCAAGGCAGCTCGTGTTTGCACAAGGGGAGGCCGCGCGGCGCATGACGGCACCGACCGGGCACTAACGCGACGCACTCAGAACAAATCCGCGCGCTTTCTCGGTTTGACGGCCTCAACGAACGAATAGCCGAGCGTAATGTCCGTGGCAAAGCGCGCGATGACGGCCGGAATCGCGATCGCCACGTGGATCAGCACGGCAGCAGCTGAGTAGAGCGCAAACTCCAGCGCGCGCAACGACAGCGGAATCCATAGTCGTCGGGTATCCAGAAAATCCGCCTTAAGTGCCTCGACGTCGGCCCATCGCCCACCGTCGATCGCCTTGCGCACGTTCGCCGAGTATAGGTTCTTGCTGCGACAGCCGCGACGAAACGCCTGCCACATGCGTCCGGGCTCGAGAAAGAGCCCGGTCGACAACGCAATCAGGTTCATGAGCCCGAGCATCGGCGAGGCGAACATCGAGCCGGTGCCGAGTTCCCACGCGCTGACCTCGCCTTCGCCGATCCGACCGACGCTGTAACGCGTCATCAGATGATGCAAATCGTGATACTTCAGATACTTGCGGCGGGTCTCGATGTTCGGCAGTGGCACGAGCAGGCAGCCCGTGTAGACCGGCACGGTCCTGGGCCGGGAGCCGACGACGTCGCCGAACCCATAGCGTTGGTAAAACGCGGCAAGCTCATTTTTTAACATAATGGCCCCGAGCGATAATCACTCGGGGCCGAAGTCTAGGCAGGCAGTGCGACGAAGCCCGCGAGGGCCGTCACGCTTTTCCCACGAGGTACAGGGTTACTGACAACGCTCGAGGTACCGGTTACCCACTATTCAACATATCTGTAGGTAGTACAGGCGTGTAGTAACCGCTCGCATCGCTGCCGCGTGGCTCGCCAGCAGATATGTTGAATAGTGGGTAACCGGTACCTTTTAGTCGCTCAACCCGCGCCGGCCGCCTCATTAGCCAGCATGAACCCAAGATCGGCGCTCGGCTGGCCCGTCACGGGCACACCGCGCTCGGCTTGGTACTGCGAAATCGCAATCTCAGTCAGTGTGTCCATGACACCGTCTGTGTTACCCGGCATGAAACCGAGCGTCACGAGGTCGCGCTGGATCTCGGCAAGCTGAAATGCCGGATCGACCGAACTGAATAGTGCACGCAAATCCGGATCACAGAGGATCTGCTCAGTCTCCTGAACGTGCTCGATCGCCCCACCATCAGCCATACTACGCACCGTATCCATCTGGCTACCGATCATCCCCTCCATCATCGCACGCTGCGCAGGCGGCATTGCAGCGAGCTGAGCCTCGAACTCCTCGAGCTGTTGTCTGGCCTCCTCCATCTCCGCCAACTGTGCATCGTCGAGCATGCCGCCCATGCGAACCGTCCGTCGATACGGCTCGTATAGATCACACCCTGGCACCTGCCGGAAATCCGAGTTCTCAATCTCAATAAAAAATGGACGCGATTCGCCGTCACCGACCATTGTGCCGTCGAAGCGATGACCGACGATGACGGACTCCTCCTCGTCGATGACAAAGCTGAAGCCGTTGAGATATGTCTCGTGACCGTCAACGTTGTCCATGAGCTCATCAAGGCCTGATGTGCCAAGCCGTCTCCTCGGTCCAGCGGGCGTATTCTCGACACCGAGATCCTCGATCTGCACCGTTAGCTGGTTCAGTCGATCGGCCTCTGCTTGCGTTGTTGCATTGCTGTTCGCGAGAGACTCCTGCGCATCGAGCATCGCCTGGGCCCCGTCGAGCATCATCATTCCGCCCTCAAAGAACATCCGGTGTGGGTCCATCCAGGCATCGGGGAGCGATGGCACCATCGGCATCTGCTCGTTGACGACCAACTGCGTCGCTATCAATCCCACTCCGAAACCTGCCGCAATCTCCGGGCCGACGGCGAGACCGAGCATCGTCTGGACTTCCAGCATGCTCATAATGCGGTCTGCCCAAAACTGTGAGCCGTCCGCGCCGGTAATCTCTTCGACCTGATGAACTACGCAATTGCTAACGCAAGCGCCTCCTCCAGTCGAGGCCATTGCGTCAGCCATACCTGGAAGCTCTAGACCTTTAAACATCTCGACGTAGAACGCCACGTCCCGCATTCGCTGCGAACGCCCATCGAGTACGTCTTCCACAATCCCCTGAAGCTCTGGAGAGAGGCTCGGAAATGGCTGACTGAATGCCGCTATGGGGCCAAGCAGACAAACGAAAGCGACGAAGACTAGATATCGACGGATTCGATGGCTGGACTCGCACCGCAATAGAGGAAAGTTGCTCATTGACCAGCCCCGCATGATGCGACTTCTTCCTCGGTCAGGCCGAGGTCCCTGGCCGCGGACTGCAGGTCATTAATCGTTGCGTTAGCCTCCGCGATATCCCCGTTAATCCCGGCGACGGACGATGCAATCTCATCGCCGCCGAGACGAGACACGGCGCGCATGAGGCTGCCTAAGCCGCGGCGACGCTGCGCCGATTCCTGGGCAGCTTGCG
>JAHEEN010000028.1:4944-22948 GCA_024640685.1 Rhodospirillaceae bacterium | reverse complement strand
AGCTCGACACGATGGATATCGTCGTCGCCGTGCTGCTCGGCGTCATCACGGCCGTCATCGAGATCGTCGGGCTGCTCGGGTTTCTCGAAAGAACCGTCTGGGCGACGGGCCCCGTCGGCTTTGCGATCTACGCGTTCTACAACGGCACGACGTGGATCCTTTTTTATGCCGGCTCATACATTCGTAAGCGCGCGATGGTGCCGATTCTCGCGGCCGTGGTTACGGCGCTCGTGCGTTGGTTTGCCGGCGATCCCGACGGGCCGATCCTGTTGTTTTACGCGCTGCTGCCGTCACTCGCAGGTGCCACGGTCTTCGTTGGACTGCGTTGGCGCGGCGGTTTCTGGCTGTTCGCGCTCGCCGTTGCCGTGACGTCGGTTGCGAACCAGGTTGCGCTCTTTACGGTCCAGGGTGGATTTCAGCTGGCTGACGGTCCGACATGGGCAATGGTGTCGATGGCCATTGCGGCCGGTGGCGGATTGCTGTGGGGATTGGCTGCGTGGTATCTCGGGCGCGGCCTCGAGCGAGCTGGGGTTCCGTCGGTCGCGATCCCGCCGGCGACGGACGCTACGGAGCGCGTGCACGCTTGATGTCGAAGACTCAATTGAGCCGCGCCGGCGATACCGTGCCGTGCAGAGGCCGCGCATGAGCGAGGCGTCCGCGCTCGAGCTCGAGCACTACAGTTTCTGGTTCAAGCCGCAAGGTGGGCACGCGGAAGGCCCTGCCGCGTTGCTCGACGTCTCATTCGCGGTAAAGCGTGGTGCTTTCGTGCTGTTGTTGGGCCGCAGCGGCTCAGGTAAGAGCACGCTGGCGCTGAACCTCGTCGGCATCTATCCCGACTACTTCGGCGGTCGCAACGAGGGTCGTGTGCTCGTCGAGCATCCCGAGCGCGGCTTGATCAATCGACGCGAGCTCGAGGCGGCGGAGCGCTTCAAGCTCGTCAACATGCTGTTTCAGAATCCCGAGGACCAAATCGTCACGCTGACGATCGAGGAAGAGATCGGTTTCGCGCTCGAAAACTATTTGTTCGAGCCGGCCGAGATTCATCGCCGCATCGACCGCGTGCTCGATCTCGTTGGCCTGAGTGGGTTTCGCACGCGCGAGACGCTCGCGTTATCGGGTGGCGAGAAGCAACGCGTCGCGTTAGCCGCAATGCTCGCGTTGGAGCCCTCCGTGTTGATCCTCGATGAGCCGACGTCGAACCTCGATCCTGCAGGCACCGCGGACGTACTCGCAACGATCGATCACGTTCGCGAGCAACTCGGGTTGACGGTCATCGTAATCGAGCACGAGGTCGACGAAGTGTTCGACCGGGTCGATACCGTCTTGCTCGTCGACGAGCAGCGGGTGCATGGGCCGTACGCGCCGCGCGAGTTTCTCGCGGAGAAGGGCTTGGCGGTGCGCGACGACATGGGGCTGTGGATACCGCAGGCCGCCGAGGTCGCGTTGGAGCTGCGGTCTGCTGGTATCGCGTTGAGCGGGGAGTTGCCGCTCAATAGTGCAGAGTTGACGGCGGCCGTGAACGCGTTGCCTGTGTCGCCGGGGCGCTCGGCAGAACTGGCTGTGAAGAATCCGAGCCCGTCGCCAACGGGCACCGAGGCTGCGGTGGCAATCGAGGCACGCGACGTGAGATTCGCCTACGGTGACCGTCCGGTTTTGAAAGGCTTGAGCTTCGTCGCGCGCCGCGGCGAGTTACTCGCGATCGTCGGTCAGAACGGCTCGGGCAAGTCGACGCTCGCGTCGCTGTTCAACGGCATCGCATCCCCTGATTCCGGCACGGTGCTCGTCGACGGTAAACCGACGACGGAGTACGAGTTCGCGCATCTTGCCAAGCGCGTCGCCTATATATTTCAGGTGCCCGAGAAGCAGTTCGTTTGCGGCACCGTGTACGACGAGATTGCGCACGGCTTGCGAGCCCTCGGGCTCGACGACACGGAGGTCGACGAGCGAACGCTGGCGTATCTCGAGACCGTTCGATTGCTCGACCGGCGCGATGCCAGTCCGTATGTGCTGAGTCACGGCCAGAAGCGGCGGCTGTCGGTGGCTGCGATGGTCGTCGGTCGACCCGACGTCGTCGTCCTCGACGAGCCGACATTCGGGCAGGACTTCCAGCAGGCCAGGAACTTGATGGACCTGCTGCGAGCATTGGCCGACGATGGCGCGTCGGTCATATTCATCACGCACGACATGCGTTTGCTCGCCGAGTACGCCGACCGCGCAGCGGTCCTTTGCGATGGAGAAATCGTATTCGACGGCACGCCAATGGCGCTGTTCGAGAACGACGACGTGCTCGGGCGAGCGCGACTCAAGGCGCCGAGCGTGTTCGAGATGTCGCGCGCCTTGCTCGGTGAGCCGGTGTTGACGACCGGCGCGCTCACGCATCGCATTGTGGAGGCGAGCCATGGCTAACGTTGCGCTATCGTTCCAGAAAGGCGACTCGTTGTTTCATCGGATGACGCCGTTTTCGAAGTTGCTGCTTGTGCTGAGCGTTTCTTTCGTGGCGATTTTCAATACAAATCTCTACGTCGGCGTTGCGTTGTTCCTGTTCTGTTTAGCGCTTGCTCTGTTCTTCACGGGCGTGCCGTTTCGCCAGTACTGGGCGCTCGGCAAGATCATCGTGCCGTTTGTGTTGACGCTTGCGATCGTCTTTCCGTTTTTCTACGGCGGTCAGGCGACGGTCGGGTCGAACGAGATCGCGTTGCGCACGCCGATCAAAGATTTAACCTGGGGCGCACTTGGATTCGGCGTGTTGCTGGGCTTGAGGTTTCTGTCGCTCGCGCTGGTCGGACTCGCTTTCGCGTTTACGACCCATCCGACGGATCTCGTGCAGAACCTGACGCGCCGCGGCTGGGATTACCGGCTCGTTCACGCGCCGGTGCTCGGTCTGATTCTTTTCCCGTCGTTCTTGAACCTCGGCCGCGAAATCTCGGTCACGCAGCGCATCCGGGATCTTGGGCAAAATACGAACTGGCTCGTGCGCAAGTGGATGCGTGTTCGGCATCTGGCGTTCGCGATGCTCGTGCTGGGCTTGCGTAACGGCCAGACGCAGGCTATGGCGCTCGATATTCGAGGCTATGGCGCGCACAAGACGCGCACGTTCATGCGCCAAGTGCCGCGACATCGCGGCGGCGAGATCTTCGCGTGGGTGTGCTTCGTGCTATCGATCATCTATCTCGTCTACGAGTTCAATCCAGCAACGATGCAGTGGAATATGCCCGCCTGAGTCGGAAGTAAACAGAAACCACTCTCCTGATCACGCGTTCGCAGTACACTTGGGTGTAGACGCGGACCAGCAGGGCTCGACGTGCACTGAGTCGACTGGAGAAATGATATGACTCGACAAGCACTACTACCGATCGCCTTTTCTGCAGTGTGCTTTGCAGGCAACGTGTCCGCTGAGCCCGTGACCTACGTCATCGACTCGAGCCATACGTTTCCGTCGTTCGAAGCGGACCACTTTGCAGGTCTTTCGGTCTGGCGTGGCAAAGTGAACCATACGGAAGGCACTGTGGTTTACGATCGCGAAGCGCAGAGTGGGACGATCGACGTAACGATGGACATGGCAACGATCGACTTCGGGCTCGATCGGATGAACGTCGAGGCGACCGAGAAGATTCTGCATGTCGCCGAGTTTCCGGTTGCAACCTACGTCGGCCAGCTGGCGGATTTCGTCAACGGTGCGCCAACTACCGTCGAGGGCACGCTGACGTTGCACGGCATCAGTCACGAAGTCGATTTGGTCATCGAGCAGTTTCGCTGCCAACCGCACTGGCGCACGCAGGTCGAGGTCTGCGGTGCCAATGCGACGACGACGATCGATAGATCGGAGTTCGGTCTCGTCCGCGATCTCGATCTCGGCTTTCGGCCGGAGGTCGCGCTGCTGATCTCGATCGAGGCGCACCGCAGCGACTAACGCGACCTAGAGCTACTGCGCGAGGAGCGGGTATTCCCGAAGTCTTCGTTGGTGGATAACTTCCCCAAAAGAGGAACAGCATTAAGTTAAGTCCGTATTGCCGAGCGGTCGGACGCCCGTTAGCGCTTCGATATGGCTAGCCGGCGACAGCTTTACGGGCACGTGCGTGGCTCTAAGCTCAGGATGCGTTCGGCGAAGAGAGCATCGACAGCTATTCCGTTGCCTCGCGAATTTCGGTTCATGTCGACGACGAGTGAGATTCGCAGCCGGCGTCAGGCGGCGAGACTGACTGCGTGCAGCGCGCCGGTTGCTGGCACGCGCTGCAAGCACCACTGCTCCAGCTGACGATAGAGATCGTTCTGCGCGAAGCTGCCGCCGATCAACGGCAGCTTCGGCGCTGCTTTTCGGAGGCTGCGCGCCGCCGCGGCGTAGTCACGGCGAGCAATACTTGCAAGCGCATCGGCGACTTGCCGTAAAACGCCATCGTGGATCGCATCCGTTCGGGTTCGTTGCTCCCGTTGCCAGCGCGCAATGGCGGGGCCGTCGCCGGCGCCAGCGAATACCAGCAGCTGATGCAGCCCGATGAACGGATCAGTCTCTTGCTCAATTACGGCGGCGGCTGTTGCTCGTAGGGACTGCCACGGCAGCGTCACGAACGTGGGCGCGGCGATCTCCAGACGCCACAGCAGACTCGGCGCATCGGTCAACGCTGCTTGGCTGGTTTCCGCGATCGGCCGTATCTCGCTCTGATAGCGGGCGTGTGCGGCGTGCCAGTCACCGAGCGCGAGCTCGAAGACCGCCATGTGAAACTGTAGGTGCACCCAGTCGCTGCCCGAGCCTGAATGGGATGCGAGCCAACGGCCGAGCACTTGATGACCGTGGGCGATTTCGCCGTTGTCGAATGCTTCGTGGGCGATGACGTGCAACGTGCCCATGTCTCCATCGGAGAAGACTGCGAAGCCGCTACGGTCGCGAGAATGACCATGAGCCGCATGGGCGGAAGGCTTGCCATGGGCGCTGTCCTGATAGCGCCCGTCGTTCGATGCTAGCTCGTTGAGCAGAGGTAGTGTGATGCTGTTCATGTCCTTCCTCCATCGGTCGTCGTCAGCGATTGCGAGCGTCGACGGGGTCGGTTCCCAGTCTCGATTCGCGTCGTTGGAGGCAGTGTAGGAAGGCCGTTTTTGTTGCTATAGTGCTGAACCTGTAGCAAGCAACTACAGTATTTGTAGTCGATACGAAGGCTTACGGAACGATCATGTACGACTACGGCGAAGCGTGCCCGATATCGAAAGCGACGACGGTTCTGTGTGAGCGGTGGACGCTGCAGATCCTGCGCGAGATGATGCTCGGCGCGACGCGCTTCTCGGAGCTGCAGCGGATGCTGCCGAAGATCTCGCCGTCGCTGCTGAATTCACGGCTTCGACAGCTCGCCGAACACGAGATCATCGTCAAGAAACGCATCCCGGAGCAGCGTGGCTTCGAGTATCACCTGACGCCGGCCGGCAAGTCTCTGCAGCCCGTGCTGATGGAGCTCGGCAAGTGGGGCATGCGCTGGATTTTCGACGGCATGGATGAGCCGCAGCTCGATGTTGCCGTTTTGCTCGGGCATATGGCGGCAGTTCTGAACATCGATGAGCTACCGGCGTGTGAGACGGTGATTCAGTTTACGTTCGAGGACCTCGATGAAGCATCGCAACGCTTTATGTTCATCAAGGACGACAAGCGCGAAGTGTGCGACGAGAATCCCGGGCACGAAGTCGATGTTTACCTGCGTTCGACCTTCAAGACGATTGCGGGCATCTGGTGGGGCGATATCGATGTCAGAGCGGCTGTCGCCAACGGTAGCTTGAAGGCTGTCGGCTCGTCGGTCTATACGAAGAGCCTGCCTCGATGGTTTCCGGTCAGTCAGTTTGCGGGCGAGAACCCACGACGCGGCGAGATGCCGGCGCGTTCGGCCTTGGGCGTGGCCCAAAATTGCTGAGCGAGACGTAGTCGTGGCCACGCCGATCAATTCGGGAGAGTAGACGTGTCGAGAATTCAATGGGCATTCGCGGTCATCGCCGCGCACGGTGCTGCCGTGCCGGCCATTGCCCACCACAGCAACGTGATCTTTGACCTGGAATCGACGATTACGCTACAGGCGACTGTCACACGCTACGAATGGCGCAATCCGCATGCCTATATCTACGTTGCAGTCGATAACGCAGATGGAGAGTCCGTCGAATGGCAGATCGAGGCCGATCCGACGCCGATCATGGTCCGCAGCGGTTGGGCTAGAGATACGCTCGCGCCCGGTGATGAGGTGACGCTTCGAGCCCATCCGGATAGAACCCAGCCCGAGGGTCACGGCTTGCTGGTCTCATTGCTGAAATCCGATGGGGAATTATTGGGTATGCGCACCGGCGGCCAATCGGCTGTTGCCGCAGCCGATGGCTTCGCAGGTACCTGGGATGGCTTGCGCGGCATGCGTGAGCGTACGTTTATCTACGGTGGTCTGACCGAGAAAGGGCAGCGGGCGCAGGACGAGTATCACGAGTCGATGAGCGACGTCCTGAATTGCGTGCCGTTCCCGACGCCGACGGTTGTCTCGGCGCCGTATCTCTACGAGGTCGAGACGCTCGATGACCGGATCCTTCTGCGGACCGAGCTCTTTCACGCCGAGCGCACGATTTTCATGGACGGTCGCGGCCATCCGGAGAACCTCGAGCGGACGAATCAAGGTCACTCGATCGGCCGCTGGGAAGGCGACGTCCTCGTCGTCGATACCGTTGGTTTCGCCGATTCCCGCAACGGTAACCGCAACGGCGTGCCCGGTGGCGCGCAGAAGCATACGATCGAGCGCTTCTTTCTCAACGACAATCGAACGCGCATGATCGTCGAGTATTGGGTCGAGGATCCGGAGTTCCTGACCGAGCCGATGACCGGTGCGATGTTCTGGGATTACGCGCCAAATCGGGAATTCCTACCGTTCGAGTGCGATCCCGACAATGCGCGCTTGTATTCGGTCCAGTAATCGGCCTGCGCGGCATGGCCATGCGGCGAGTTCGGGGCTATGATCGGTGCAAAGCACGAATTAGGCGATTGGGGGATAGGTACATGACTACGAAGTATGGTTGGACCGGGTGGTTGGCGCTGGCAGTCGTCGTTGCCGCTCCGGCGGCGTTCGGGCAGCAGAATAGAGACTGGAACGCAATTCAGATTACGCCGCATCGGCTGACCGACAATCTCTACTATCTCGAAGGTACCGGTGGTCATATCGGCCTTCTGGTCGGTGACGACGGCATCATCATGATCGACGATCAGTTTGCGCCGCTGTCCGAGAAGATTCACGCGGCCATACGCGGTATCTCGGATTTGCCGATTCGTTTCCTGATCAACACGCACATCCATGGCGACCATACGGGCGGCAATGCTTTCTTCGGCGGAATGGGCATCCCGATCGTGTCGCGCGAGAACGTGTACGTTCGGCTGATGCAGGGCGGCTCGCCCAAGGAAGCGCTGCCGGTGCTGACGTTCAGTGATTCGGTTAACTTGCATCTGAACGGCGAGGATATCGTCGTCGTGCCGACGCCGCCCGCGCACACGGATGGCGACAGCTATATTCACTTCCGTAACGCAGACGTCATTCATGCGGGCGACGTGTTCCGTACCATCGCTTATCCGCGCGTCGATGACGTCAATGGCGGAACATTCGCCGGATCGCTAGCTGCGCTGCAGCTGCTGATCGACATGGCTGGGCCGAACACGCGCATCATTCCCGGTCACGGCGTCGTGTCCTCGCGCGACGACGTCATCAAATTCCGCAACATGGCAATCGAGGTTCGTGACCGTGTCCAGAGCCTGATCGACGAGGGCAGGTCGCTCGAGGAGATCGTTGCGGCGAAGCCGACGGCAGACCTCGACGAGGAGTGGGGCTTCGACCCGCCGGACCTGTTGTTGCCGGTGCTTTACGCCGAGCTTACGCAGTAGCGGATACTCGCGCTGCAGATCGTTTGTGCGGTCTGGTCTGTGCTTGATGCGACGCGACACGCAGTCGTGCGTTGTGCGACGTAAGCGACCGGTTGCGAAGGGAGCGTTGCACATGGGATATCGCTGCCTGAGTACATTCGTAGCCGTCGTGCTTGCGACGGCAGTATTCCCGGTCGAATCGTGGGCTCAAACGAGCGACTCGCTGGCTCGGGATTGGCCCGATACGAACCCGACCCGCACGATTACCGACAATGGCGAGCGACCGGTGCCGGTGCGCGACATCTCGGGATTGTGGTCCGGGCTTTGGGGGCCGCGGCTCGGCAATCAAGCCAAAGGCGTCCAACTGCACCCGAACGATGGCACGCCTGAAAATCAGCCGCCGTTTACGCCGCTGGGACGTGAGGTTTTCGAGACTCACAAGCCGCTCGAGGGCTACGATGAGGTGCCGCCATCGGAGAACAACGATCCGCGGGCACGCTGCGAGCCGCTGGGGTTCCCGCGGATGAATCACTACAACCTCGGCGTGCGCATCTTTCAAGACGACTTCAGCGTCGCGATGCTTTATCAGTACAACTTCCGCTGGCGGATGATTTGGACCGACGGCCGCGCGCTCCCGGAGTTGTTTGAAGGCGGTGTCGAAGTCAACGGCGGCGACTACCGCGAGCAACGTTGGTACGGGTACTCCACCGCCGAGTGGATCGATGATTACACGTTGCAGGTGCAAACCGTCGGCACGATGCCCGAGGATCGCGTCTGGCTCGATAACGCAGGCCGACCGATCAGCGACCAAGTCAAGGTTACTGAAACGTTGAGGCGAGTCGACTACGACACGTTGGAATGGTCGGAGACCATCGAGGATCCGAAGCTCTATTCCGAACCGTGGCAGACGATGAAGCTCGAGCTTGCGCTGCAAGATCCGCGCGTCGATGTGTTGACGCGCTATTGCTCTCCGCGCGAAATCGAAATCTATAACGAGATGTTCGGCGATTCGGCGAGCCAGGAGTAGCGTTGAGGTGCACAATGAGTAAACGTCTCATGCTCGTATCGACCGTGCTTGCACTCGTCGTGTCGGCGCCGCTATTTGCCCATCACGGTGGTGTTACGCTGTACTCGGATGAAACGGTTTCAATGCAGGGCGTCGTCAAGGTCTGGTACTGGGCGAACCCGCACGTGTTGTTGTCGATCACCGCCACCGGTGAAGCGGGACAAGCGGAAGACTGGGTGTTCGAGATGCAGGCGCCGAATACGATTCATCCTGCAGGCTTTCGCAAGGACACGCTCAAGCCGGGGGACACCGTCATGGTCGAGTTTCAGCCGGTCAAGAATGGCAATCGCAATGGCCGTCTGCTGCGGCTCGTGCTTGGCGATGGCACGGAGCTCGACCCGCTGAGCTACCGTCGAGGACGCGGCGAATCCCAATAACATCGTGAAACTGCGTTGCGCGGTAGTTGGTGCCGAGGAGAGGGCTTGAACCCAGTCTCTAAGTGCCTGATTCGTTGGATGTCAATCGGCCTTCGGTACCCCAGAATAGCGGTTTTGTGTACCGGCCTCGTAGGAAGCCTCTGAGGCCCCAGCGGACACAGTGTTAGACTCCCAAGGTGCTAGTTCACCGGTTGCGCTGCTCCAGGGGGCGCAGAATGGGTCTCTTTCAGAATTCCGCGCCTGCTACCAATTCCACTGCCGCCAGCAACGCACTGGCGAATAGGCGAAGTCTGTGCTCAAGCGACGTTTTGCTCCGGTTGCCGTAGGGTCGCCGAGATCGGTACAAGTGGCGATAATCAAACTTCAGGGACAGCTGTCCAGACCTCGCTCCAGTCGGATGAAGGGGCGACTGGAGCCGCACCGCTGTTGACGGTTCAGGCCGGCTGAGCCTTCGCTCAGACCGTGAGCCTGAGCCGCCGGCGCCGAAGCGCAGCACCCGTCTAGCGGCCGAAACTAAATTTCGCGTATGCGATCCAGCCGTCGTAGCCCCAGTCGAGGCTGCCACGAAAGCCACGGCCCTCGTCGGCATCGACGTTCATGATCACGTTGTTATACGCCAACCCCAAGCTCCAACGGTCGCCAATTCGGTAGTCGCCGGCGATGTAGACATCGCGAAGAGAGCCGCTAACGTCGCCTGTGTCGATACTGAACCACTGGGAGGCAAACGTCACTGATACCCTGTCGGTCAGGTCGTAATCGCCGCGAATTCCGATCAACGGGAGCGGTGCGGTGAGGCCCTCCGATTCCGCTCGCCCGAGCGTCGGCTCGCTCAAGCTCAGCTTCGTAGAAGCGACGTAGATGCCAGCCGTGAGCCCGAAGTAGCCACGACTACGATTAAACAGAGCGTACGTATAGTCGAATTTGTAAATCGATAAATCGTTTTCGCTCGTGACGGTCGTATCTATGGCAAAAATTTCATCGCCAAACTCGATTGTCTCTTCGATTCGTCGGGTAGCCGATCTCGATAGATCGAACACGGCTGCATCGAGGCGGTGGCGCTCGCCGATCCAGGCGTCGCCACCCAGCCGGAACACGGTCAACGAAGCATCGAGGCCGAGATCGCTTTCGAGCTCGATATCTGTTCCGGATCCGAAGTCGGAATCGAGCCGAGTTGTCGTATCGCGATCGGTGATAAAAACACCGAACACGAGACTGCCACGCTCACGACGCGCCGATTCCTCTTGTGCGACGACGGAATTTGCCGCGAGGCAGAGCGCCAAAGTCAGCGTCGCTGCTGCCTTGGTGCGTAAGGGACCACCGCGCTCGTTCATGATCTATGCTCCCGCCGTGTTAGTCGGTTGCTCGGCCCGGTAGTCTACCGTCCGCGCAGGTTTTTTCTGAGTTTTCAGATCAGACGCCGTTGAACTGCTCGAGTCCGTTACGTACCAGTGTCGCCCAGCGCTTGGCGAGGCGCCGCACCTGCGACCAGGCGACTGGCGCGCTAGCCTCGAATGCAAACGGCGCGTCGGCGGCGCGGCGGTCTGCGGCGCGGGCAAGCACCTCGCCCGACTCGGAATCGCGCAACTCGATGACGAGAGTTGCAGCGCCGACAGAGCTCAAATAAATGCCGCCGCGGCTGAAGCTCGCAGAGTCTGCATCCGGCGGTATGTTCGAAACGACGTCGATGACGCCGCCAACCAGGACAAGCACGTCCGGCCCTGGCTCCGACGCAAAGTCGTAACGCTCGAGTTTCTCGAGCTCCTCGACGAATTCCTCGCGCAGGATCTCGCGTAGGCGTTCTTTGTTCCTCTCTTGCACGGGGAACTGCGTGTCTCGGCGAGGATTGGCATTCTCGATTCTGCGGAATGATACGCCGCCGCTCGCGACGATGAGTTTCGTGTAGCCGGTCAAATCGAGGTCGGGCTTCACCCACGCTGCGTCCATGACCGTGCGGTCGACGCGATGGAGGCCGTCGAAGGTGATCTCGGCATCCGGTCCGGTCTGCACCCGCGGAGCGCGCGGTGCGGCCGTGAGCATAGTGCTGCCAATGGCCAGCATCGTGGCCACGGCACTCGTCAGAATCGCGGTTTGGCGACTGCTAGGGCAGATCCTGCGCATTGCGGGAAACCTCCTGGAGGATGATTATGACTTTGTGGATCTAATTATTATGCAGAGGATCTGCCTAGACCACCCGAAAGGGTGTAATGGGTGGCGTGAAGGCGCCACCAGGGCCCCGGAATCGCCTGGGTCTGCGGAAAATGGCTAGGTGTCGGTATACTTGATGGCCACGATTCAGGAGCGCGGACCGCTGCGGGACGCCGGTTCGGTGATTAACATGAGAGCCAAGAAATTTACTGTATCAGCCTGTCTAATCGGTGGGTTCGGGCTTGCGGCATGCACCACGACGACCGTCGTGGAGCCGTTTTACCGTCCGTCTGCCGCGCAAGTCGACTACGCATTCCGGAGTCCCGATGCCGACTTCGGCGCCTATTCGCGGCTGCATGTGACGCCGCTCGAAATCTATTTCCCCGATGACGTGCCGCAGCCGCCACAGGCTGATCTGGATCAGCTCCGCAGTTACTTTCGTGAGGCGTTTCTCGCGGCGATCGGGGAAGACTACGAGCTCATTTACGAGCCCGCGCCGGATGCGCTGCGCGTACAGGCCCAGGTCATCGATTTCAAGCTCATCGGCATGGATGGCACGTACGAGCCGAGTGCGCGCCTGCGATCGCTCGTTGCGAACGGTGAGCTGACGTTTCTGATGGAGCTGCAGGACTCGATGAGCGGTCGTACGCTCGCACGCGCCGGTGATACGACGCAGACGCCCGCCGCGGAACGCGACGATGTCGCAGCAAGCTGGGCGGCCGTCCGCGTGGCGGCGCAACGTTGGGCGCAGCTCTTCCGCGCATTCCTGGATTCGAATTTGCGCAACGGTCGCAGTGCCGCTGCCGGTTGATTCTTCCCGTCCCGCGAGCCGAGGCGCGTAGTTGCGGCAGAGTGACGAGGCCCGATGGATCTCGATAACTCCTGGTCAGGGGGCGTTAGCTCCTTCGTCGTCGTTGCGGTACTCGCCGCGATTCATATTACGATCGGCCGGTGGCGCTGGCTCGACCGCAGCGATCACAGTCCCTGGCTCAGCGTGTCGGCTGGCGCTGCTCTTGCCTATGTTTTCGTCTATCTGCTGCCGAAGCTTGCCGCGACGCAAGCGGCCCTCAACGAAATTCTCGCCGGCGCTGGCTGGCGACCTTTCTTGCTCAATCAGGTCTACCTGATCGCGATGCTCGGGCTCGTGTTCTTTTTCTGGCTCGGCTGGCTCGACGAGCGCGTCGGCGATTCGGAAAAAAATGGAGTGGTGTCACGCAGGGAGCGGTTGCTGCTCAATATTGCAGGATACGGTGTCTACTCGATGCAGGTCGGATTTCTCGTTGCGGGATTCCCGCGTCCGGATTTCCTCTCGTTCTTGCTGGCAGGGATCGTGCTGGGCTTGCATCTCATGGGTGTCGACCACGGCGTGCGCGAGCGCGTGCCGCAGAGTTACGATCGCCTATTGCGCTGGGTCTTCAGCGTCGCGCTGTTTATCGGTTGGGGCATAGGCGTGAGCACGGCGGCGTTCGATACGTTGATCATGCTGTGGAGCGCGTTCATCGGCGGTGGCGTCGTGATCACGGCGTTACGCGAGGAGCTGCCGAGCGGCCGCATGACGAGCTTCACGCCATTCTTGTGCGGTGTGGTTGGCACCACGGCAGCCATCATGGCTGTTCAGAGTCTGCAGAAATAGCTTGGCGCGCCGGCTGTCTCGTCTCTCAACTTGGACCGATGCGATGATGCGAGTCGTCTGCCAATTCGGCTTGGTCGTCACGCTCATCGCGGCTCTCGAGGCGGTTCCGGTCTACGCGCAATCGAACGATGGCGACTACGTTCACTGGGCGTACTCCGCATTCTTCGGTACCGGTTGGTACGCGATCGACGGCGGCGAGACCGCATTTGCCATGAGCTACGGCTCGCGCTGGCCGCTCCGCGAAGCAGCGCTGGACGACGGTCGGCGCAACATTGGTGTCGAGCTCAAATTGTTGATCAGCGGCAGCGTGCACGAGGTCGACTTGAACGATATTCCGGGGATCGTCGACATCGATAACGTCAGCGCATTGAGCGTCGTGCCTGGAATCGAGCTCGAGATTCCTGTCAGCGAGCGTTGGAGCTTGAAGCCGATCGTGCATGTCGGCTGGGGCAGCCAACTCGGTGGCGGCAGCTCGTCTTGGATTTATTGGCTTGGCTTGAAGAGCCGTTTCGAGTTTCCAGATACGCGCGCGCGTTGGACGTTGGTCAACTCGCTGTACTACGTCGGTTACACGTCCGAAACGGGAAGCTCCGGCGCGATCACGCCGTTCATGACGGGCGTCGAGGCCCGCCAGCGCTTCGGCGAACTCACGCTCGGCGGCGATCCGTTGTATTTACGCTGGCATGCCGCGTACACGCGCTACGCAGATTTCGAGTACGCCGACGACGCCGTACGAGTGCTCGGCCGCACACAAACGAACATCGACGACGATTGGGAGCTCGGCGTCGCGCTGCACAAGGCCGACAAGCCGTTGGAGCTGTGGTTTTTGCATTGGGATCAGATCGGTTTGGCGTATCGGTTCAATGACGATCACAGCATTCGGGCATTGACGATCACGTTTCGCGCGCTCTTCGATCGCTAGTCGATCGCGGGCCATGCCGATGTCACGTGGCGTTCAGTAGCACGTCGCTTCACCAACGCCAGCTTGCGCCGACGGCGATGCCGCTGAATCCGAGTTCACGCAAGACTGCGCTCGGGGCGAAATCGTACTCGAGTCGCCGTTGTACGATCGTGAGCTCGCCCCAGTCGAAACGATACGCGAGCCCTAGAACGGCTTGCCACGTCGCGTCACTGTCGCCACCGCCTATGTCGACGTAGAACGGTACTGACCAGCGGCTCGTGCCGAGGCTCGCGCGGCCGCGCACGCCGACGACTGCGTCCAGGTGCTCCTGGCCCGCGGCGACGTTGCCGGTTGCCGACCGCGGTGGTTGCGCGACTACACCGGCCGACAGCGACCACGTCAGCGCCGCATCCAAATCCAGCAATCGCGCGCCGCCGACTGCGAGCAGCTCGAGGCCCGGTCGCTCGATCGCGGTATAGCTTGCGGCGACCGTCAGCGCGAAGCCGTCGAGCTCTAGCTCGGCATCGAGGGTGGCCTCGAGCGGCGGCACCGCATTGCCGTGCACGGCGGCAGCACTCTCGCTGAATTCGAGGTAGACCAAATCCGCGAAGCCGCCCCAGCGACGTCCGCGCCGCTCGATCTGCCCCATGAACACGAAATCGAGCGCATCGAGAATGTCACCGGGATCGATCGTCACGTCGCTGTCGCCGCCGCTACCGCCGTCGGTTGCGAGGCGCGTCGCGCCGCTCACAGCCGGAAACCATCCGTAGACCGTTGCACGCCAAGTGTGACTCTCGTCGCTAGTTTGCGGTAGCGCTGGCGCAGGGGTCATGGCCATAACTGCCGCTAACGCGCCGAGTGCCTGCCGCCCGAAGCGCGCGCAACCTGTTCTGCGTCGCACTAGTTGCCCTCGGGGGCGGGTGCGCGGACGCGCGCGGACAAATCTTCGCAAATATTGCCCGAAGTCAGCCGGCCGAACACATCGACGGCGAGCACGGACAAGCCGGCCGTCGCGATTGCGAGCAGTCCACGTCGCGCGGACTGTTGCGCGCTGATGCGCACGCGCGGCGCGTCGAGGGTTCCGCTCAACTCGACGAACTCGTTGACGACGCTGCCGATGCTCGGGACGATCCCTTGCCGACGCTTCGTACGAAACGTCATGCGGAGGTCGCCGCTCGCGAGATTGGTCTGGCCGACGCCGACGACCTGCAACCCCGGTGTTTGCATAAGAATGCCGTTGCGGGTCGTCAGCACGCCATTCTCGACGTCGAAATATGCGCCGGCGCAGTCGATGTCTATGTAGCTTTGCCGCTGCGTGAACGGGTTGACGGTATCGAGCAGCTGGTAGAGCACCGAGCCGAATAAGAACCGCAGGCCCGAGTCGGGCATGCGGCCGCCGCGGAGATAGAGCTCGATCGTGCCGCTCAGGCTCTCGGCGATCGCGAGCGACGTCGCGCCGCGGCCGCCAATCGCTGCCGCGAAGCTCACGGCCGGGAGTCCAACTGCGCTCGGTGCCGTCATGTCGGCCGCCAACGGCACGGAGTCTCCGGAGGCGCTGACATCTACGACGAGTAGGTCGTCGTGCGCATCGATCGAGCCCCCGACGCTCAGGCGACCCGCGTCGAGGCTCGCATTTGCGTCGAGCCGGCCATCGTCGAGCTGCACTTGCAGCATGACGTCATTGCTGACGAATTCGCCGAACCGAAACGTCTCCATCGCCACACGAACTTCGAGATCGAGGCGCCGTAAGCCCTCGAGCGGCAGGGGCTCCTCCGAGTAGAGATGGTGGAACGCGAGTCGCGACTCGTCGGTGTTTTCGCTTTCGTCTCGTTGCGTGACGTAGGGTGTCGCGTCGAGCCGTCTGAAGCGCCAGTCTGCCGTTAGTGCTGGTCGTGCTTGCCGTAGTACCGTCACCTCGCCATTGCCCTCGATGCTCGGTGTTACGAGCGTCGTAGTGCGCAACACGAACGCGCGATCGGTGACCGACAGCTCGGCTGACACGCTGCCGCGCTCGGCCGGTAGGCCATCGACTTCGAGCAAGCGGCCCGCCGCGCCGACATCGTCCGCTTCGAGCGCGATCTGTACAACGCTGCCTGCGAGGTCCCCCGTCGGCACGAGCATACCGTCGAGTTGCGTGTGGAGCGGGCCCCACTGAGCGGCTACGTCAACGGGCATCGCCTCGCGGCGAAGCAGGGCGGCTGTATCGCTGAGCTGCGCCGCGAGAGTAATCGGTTGGCCACGGTAACTAGATGTTGCGCCGAGGGCTATGCGCGGCCACAGGGCCCCCGATTCGACGAGCTCGACGAGCGACCCGCCGGTCAGGGACAGCTCGAGCGTCTCATCGACGGTTGCGCTGCCGCCATGGGCCACAAGACGGCCAACGGTCTCGATCTGCAAGGGGATGCCAGGCGCCGCCGCGAGAGCGATCGCCGGTGTTGCGTAGCTCGCGTCGCTGTCGTCGTGCGACAGCGCAATTCGTGCATCCTGCAGGGTAAGCTCTATACGTGCGCTGTCGATCGCGGTGCGCGGCGTCGTCCCGCGCGTGCCGACGCTGAGCACGATCGGCCCCGATGTCGCGTTCAAGCCAGCAACCGGCTCGCGGCCGAGTGCCACGAGCAAACTCGTCAGGTCGCCACCCGTTGTGCTGACGTCGAGCGCGATTTCGGGTGTTCCCGTGCTGTTGCGCAGGGACCCGCGTCCGTTGAGCTCGATGCCTGCGACGTGTGCGGAGATGCCCGCGAGCTCGAGGTCGCCGTCGGCAAGACGCGCATCGATCGCAGCCTCGTCGAGCGCCACGGGAAGTCCCCGTGGTGCCGCGATTGCGAGCGCGATCGATCCGGTGATGCTATCGAGCCAGTCGAGCGGGAAAGGCCGATCGAGCGGTGCTGTCGCAGGCGCTGGTGCCGCAGTCGTTGCGAATGCCGTGATATCGATGCCTGTTGCCGTGAGCGCCGCAGTCACGCGCGGCGTCGTGGCGAAATCGGTGACCTCGAGTTGTCCCGCGATCACCCCGTCTGCGATCTCGAGATGCGTATCCGCGAGCTGCACGCGGGCGGCGTCGGCGAGCAACGTTGTCGTCAGCGTCATGGGGCCTGGATCGGGAATCTCAAAAGGACGCAGTCGATTGGCCGTGGCGACGACGTCGCCGCTTATCGCGAGATCGATGCGCGCGCTTGGCCCGGCAGTGTCGCGCGCAATCTCACCCGAAGCTGTGAGAGCTGCAGTCCCGAGCGTGACCCCGAAATTCAACGGCCAACGTGCCGCCGCTGTCGCGAGCATCGCGTCGAGCTCGCCGAATTGCGCGGTCATCGCGAATGGTTGGTCCGTTGTGGTCCCTGTCAGCGTCGCTGCTATACGGTCGCCGCGACGCAGCGTCAGGCTGCCGTCGCTGAGGCGAGTATCGGAGAATAGGCGCCCGCCGATAAAGCTGCCGTTCAATCCCGTAACTAGCACACTGTCGGGATCGACGTGCGCAGTGCCGCGGAGGTCGTAGTGCAGCCCGTCGCTCGGCGGCAGATTGAAGAGCTCTTGCAGTTGCCCCGCATTCTCGCCGGTGATCCGAAAATCAAACTCGGAACGCGTAAATGCTGCCGGGCCGCGCAACCGTCCCGTGAGCGCCAACGTCGTATCGCCGAGCGCAATTGTCGTCGCGACGGGCCAGCGTAGCTCGTCGGTCGCCGCCGCGTCGTCGAGCGGCCCTGCACGCCAGTCGAACGTGAGTGGTAGACCTTGCACGGCACCGAGCGCCGTGATCGCCAGGTTTCCGGCCGGCGAGCGCTCGAGCGTCAGGCGCTCGACGCGCGTGACGAGCGTGTTGGCGCCACCCACCGCATAGCTCAACCTGACGTCGCTGAGCTCGATTTCGTCGACGCGGCTTTGTGCGCCATCTTCAGTCGGTGCCGGTTCCGGCGTGTCGCTTAGAAATGCGAGCTCCCAGTTGCCGTTGCCCTCGGCATCGCGCTCGAGCGCGATCTCGATGTGCTCGAGGCCGATGTGATTGATCTCGATCCGCTTGTCGAGTAGC
>JAHEEN010000028.1:0-4934 GCA_024640685.1 Rhodospirillaceae bacterium | reverse complement strand
CGCCCAGGGGGGATTCGCAATCGTCAGACCATTGACCGCGAGCGTCGGGACAAGCGATGGCGCGATCTCAATGTCGCCCGTGATCGCAATCTCTCGATCGAGGGATTCCGATACGACGTCCACGATCAGCGTGCGATACGCGTTCGGGTCGAACGTAACCCAGAATACGCCGAGCGCACCGAGCATGATCGCAACGAGTGCTGCGAGCGCAAAGCCGAGGAGTCTTGTTATTGTTCTTGCCATGGGCCGCTTCGAGTGGTCACCTGATGCTGTCAGGTACCTACCGCGACAAATGATTGGCACATTCTAGCGCTATGTATTGCGATCCGTACGATCGCGTACGCACGCACCGCCACAGGCGGCGGTGCGACGCCGCGTTGCTGCGACGATACGGTACCCGCTAGCGCGGGAATAGAAATGTTGCGCTGAACCGAAGTCCCCATCCTTCGGGTCCGGCATCGGGGGAACTCACCCAGTAACGCAAGCCGCCGCCGAGCTGCACGAGTTGATTGCCAAACCGCAGCAGCTGGCTTGCGCTCACGTTGATCGGCACCGACCAGTCCTCATTTTCCCAGTCGTAGGTCGACTCCGTGTTGATCGCAAGCGTGAGCTGCGTCGGCGTGACGTAGGTCAAAAACGGTTGAATGAAGGTCGCGCTGATGTCCGCACGGTTGTTGTCGCCTGCAAAGGACTCGATGTGATTGGCCAGCGCGCCGTAGGTCCACGGACCGGTCTGCTTCAGGACCACGGCCGTCGGTCCCATGCCCCACTGCTCGGCGCCGAGCGCGTCGTCGGTCGCGGTCGGCAGCAGAAAGACGGGGCCCGCACCCCAGATCCAGCCACCCGACGTTGGGGCGCTCGGCGAGAAAAACAGGCTCTGCACAACATCGCCCAGACCGAACTCGTTGACGCCGAACGGCACGTCGTTCTGGTCGACGACGGGCAGGATCGTGCGTGAGATCAGGTTCCAGTTGTCGCCGAGCGCGAATGGCACGACCGGCTGAACATTCGTGCGCAGCACCGAGCCCTCGTCGTTGGAGCCGTAGTCGTCATCGTAGTTAACCTGGATCGGCAGACTGATCAGCGATGCAATCGGATTGGCGAGTTGCTTCGCGAGATCGGCCTCGCTCTGTGCATGGGCTGGTCCCAACGCAATGAGGCCAAGCAACGACAAGACAACCAGCGGGCGGTCGATTTTCATGGGAAGCTCCCCAAAATCCGAGGTGGTGGAGGCGTGAGCGTGCTCGGCTCTCGTGGCGATGCTCGTTCGGCTTGGTTGTACGGAGCGGCGCAATTGCCTTTGGGAGTGCCGGTTTTCAGGGTTCATCCGGCGCCTTCGCCGACGGGCACGAGGTATATCGTCGGCCCGTCGCCGAGGTAGGCCTCGTCCGCATCACGCAAGCGGTTCACGCGCATGATCGTATGCAGTGTGTCGACGTAGGCCGTGCCGCGTTCGGAGTAGCGGTCGAGCGTGCGGGCGAGTTCCCAGCCGCTGATTGTCTCGCCCGCGCGGCGCATTTCGGCGCGCCGCGCGCGCAGGCCGGCATAGGCCGCGTGGGTATTCAGGTTTTGCATGTAGGCGCGGACCGACTCGAGCGGCGTCTCGAACGCCGCGATGCCGTAGTCGCCGAGGCCCTCGCGTTGATTGAGCGGGCGGATCGCGTCGGTAGCCCATGACCACTGGCCGAACAACGCATTACCCGCGGCTGCAAAACGCGACGTGCCCCAGCCGCTTTCCTCGGCAGCCTGCGCGAGTGCGAGCGAGACTGGCACGATGTCGAGCCGCGTCAACAGCTCGTCGTAGCGTGCATCCGTCAGCTCGTCGGTCGCGTCGGCAACGATGCCATAGCGTTCGGCGAGCGCCTTGATCCACGCGGTGAATTCCGGTTCCGACCCGAGCTGGTCGCGCTGCGACTCGGCGCGTGCGCGGTCGCGCAGAATCAGCTCGTTCGAGCGCAGCACGAGTGGGGCGCCGACGCGGAAGAAGAGGCGCTTCTTGAGGTCGACACTGATCTCGGGTGCAACTGAGTCGCGCCAGCGCGGTGGCACATCGGTCAGATAGACGCGCGGTACCTCGCGGATTCCGGCCATCCATGACTGTTGCGTGTAGTTCAAACGCTCCGCGAGCGATGCGAGCTCGGTATAGGACGCGTACTCGAAGCGCTCGACGGCACGCCCGCGCGAGTCGGTGCTCTGCGCGGCGACTCCCAAAGCGACCAGCGCGAGGGCGGCGAGCGGCCAGGCCCGCGCAGGGCTAGCCGCTTGGAGGGCTGCGATCACGCTCAGAAAGCCCAAGAAGCCGCGATCCGAAACGTGTCGATGCTCACGTCCTCGGAGAAGCCCGAGCCCTCCGTTTCGAGGACACCGTACTCTGCCTTGAACGACATGTCCCGCGAGTAGTCCCAGCGCAGGCCGACGGCTGCCGTATAGGAGCTGCGAGTATCGCTATAGGTGCTCCAGAAGTTCCGGCACACGTAGCCGCCCCACCACCAGTCCCACCAGCAACCCGTTGTCGGCGGGCCGTCGGCGACGTTCGAGTCGACGTTCGTCCAGCCCATGCCCGCCTGTACATAGGGCGTCAGCGGACCTTCGAGAAAGTAGAACGTACCTTTGACGTGGAAATTCAAGACGTCCATGCTCGTACGAATTGTCTCGATCTCGTTCGTGTCCTCGATCAGAAAGTCGGCCGAGTATTTCGGCGAGAGGTAGTCGAGATCAAACTGAACCGCCAGGCGATTCGTGAAGTTGTAGGCGGCGCTCAAACCTATACCGAGCTCGCCGTCGATGTCGAGCGAGGTATTCTCGGGTCCTGTGAACGATTCCGATGACGTATCGAGCAGGTTAACGCCGAATTCCCATCTTCCAGCGCGGTCATCAGCTATCTGGGCGAAGGTCGGCGTGGAAAAGGCGGCCAGCGCCAGAAACAATCCAGAACGAGTGATCATGGAACTTCCTTTGTAGCGAAATCTATTCATTGGTCAACGCCGCTATGGGCGCTATCGGTGCCGTTCAATATCCGACCGACCGGTTAGCGCCCACTCGAGCAAGGTGACGTAGGCTAATGCCGGCGCGCCCGATCGGCAAGTTCCCTATGGGTGTATTTCGAGGCGTAGACTGGGCTAGGCTCGCCGGGTGCTCGCATCTCGAAACTGGCTCGGCGCCGCACCGGTCCAGCGCTTGAAGGCCCGCGAGAAATTAGCCTGGTCGGCGAATCCGAGGAGATAGGCGATCTGGCTCAGCGAGTAGCGTCGCTCGAGGACGAGCTCGCGCGCGAGCGATGCGCGGGTATCCTCGAGCAGCTGCCGGTAGGTCACGCCTTCCGCGCTGAGCTGCCGCTGCAACGTACTGACGCTGCGGTGAAGGCGGGCGGCGACGACGTCCTGGCCGGATTCGCCGGAAGGCAGCAACGTCAGCAGCAATCCTCTCACTTTGTCCTGCACGCGGTCGGGGTCGAGCGTTGCGAGGTAGCGCTCGGCAAGCTTGTCGTTGTGCTGGGCGAGATCGAGATTGCCTGCGGTCAAGGGTTGCTGTAACGAAGCGAGCTCGAACTCCAGCGCGTTATTTGGGGCTCCGAAGTGCACCGGGCACGCGAAGTAATCGATGTAATGCGAGATGTGACCATTGTCGGCATGCCGAAACTTCACGAGACGCGGCGAGAAGTGCGCATCCGTCATCGAGCGGCACATCTTGAGGACGATGGCGAGCGCAGCATCGACGGCCTCGTCGGTCGGCTGTAGCTCATTCGTATCCACGGCGAGGGCAATGACTACGCTCCCGTCGGTCTCGGTCAGGTCCACGTGCAACGCTGAGTTCGCGATACGCGCATACCGTTGCATTCGGCGTAGCCCGTCGAGCAATGTCGGGCTCGCAATCCACGATAGACCGAGCGCATGCAAGGCCGACGGTTTCAGCTTCTGGCTGGCAAGGAGATGCCGAACAGGCTACTGAGGGCTGTACGTGCGGTCTTGTCCGAACGCCGCTGCGGCTTGTCCAACGCAGCAATCGTTGCTTCCTCGACGGGCGTTGGGCAGTCGCGGGTGTCGGACACTGGCGATGACGGCCCGATGCGGACGCAGGTGTCTCTAGCCGCAGCCCCGAGCAGGCACTTTCGAGAGTCGGCGCGCGCGGTAGCCGTTTGCTAAGATACCGCGCGCCCGGCCCCAGGTGAGGGGCCCGAGGACCTCTGCGTCGGGCTTGATGATTGCCGCTGACGCGGTGTTCGGAGGGGAAGCGACTTTGCGATCGGCCGGTCGATCAAACAGCAAAAGGGGCCTCGTCCTCGCGCTGGTACTCGCGTCGGCGCTGGCGCCCACATTCGCCGCCCAGGCTCAGGCGTGGGAGCCGCCTCCACCCGCACCCGACGATTTCGATTGGGTGCAGCTCAACTCCGGTGAGTGGCTCAAGGGCGAGATCCGAGTGCTCTACCAAGCCGTGCTCGAGTTCGAGAGCGAAGAGCTCGATCTGCTGTCGCTCGAACTGGACGACATTCGAACGATTCGCTCCGCACAGAACGTCATTCTGCGCGTCCGTTCGGGCCAAACGGCGACGGGCCAGCTGCTTGTCGATGGGGATACGGTTACCGTCGATGGTGAGGTTCAGCTAACGACAACGCGAGTCGACATTCTGACGATCACGGCCGGGGCACCCACTGAGCGCAATTTCTGGAGCGGTGACGTTGTCATGACCGGCAACTTCAGGGCCGGTAACACGGAGCAGGTCGATACGGGTATCAACGTCCGTTTTCAGCGTCGGACGGTCATCAGTCGCGTGACGACGAACTTTCGCAGCGACTT
Organism: Rhodospirillaceae bacterium; assembly: GCA_024640685.1. Classification (GTDB taxonomy): domain Bacteria; phylum Pseudomonadota; class Gammaproteobacteria; order Steroidobacterales; family Rariloculaceae; genus JAHEEM01. Next base: position 141 of record JAHEEN010000028.1, on the reverse strand, counting down.
CACGCAAACGAACGACGTGCAGACCGTTGACTATCAAAATGGTCACTTCAGCTGGGATCGGTATCGTTCCGCGAGGGTTTTCGTGCGACCGATCTTCGCTGACTATTTCAGCGACCCGTTTCAGAATATCGACGGTCGGTA
>JAHEEN010000189.1 GCA_024640685.1 Rhodospirillaceae bacterium | reverse complement strand
CAACAATCGAGCACGGCCGAGTGGCGCAAGACCGACAGCCTGACCGCGCGCTTGAAGTTTCCGAACGGCGCACTGCGCAAGCGCTTGATCAAGCCTCAAGCCTTCGGCTCGATCATCGGCACGTTCGAGGGCGTGATGCCCGGTGCCGGCGGAACGATCGCGTCGTTCATGTCATACAATGAAGCGCGTCGCTGGTCGAAGCACAAGGACGAGTTCGGCAAAGGCTCACCGGAAGGTGTCGCAGCGCCGGAAACAGCGAACAACACCGTCGCAGCAACAGCGCTCGTACCTGTGTTGAGCTTCGGTATCCCCGGCTCGAATTCCGCCGCGATCTTGCTCGGCGGTTTGTTGATCCACGGCATCGTGCCCGGGCCGCGGTTGTTCGCCGAGAACGGTGATGTGATCACGAGCCTCTACACCGGCTTGTTCGTCGCAAGCGGATCGTTGCTGTTGCTTGGCATGCTGATATTACCGGCGTGTCTCTGGCTCGTGAATCGGCCCAAGGCGTATCTGATGGCATTCATCTATGCGCTGATCTTCTCAGGCGTCTACTCGATCGACTACAGCTTGTTCGATCTGATCCTCGTGCTGGCTGCCGGCACGATCGGTCTGGTCATGCGTCTCGTCGGCCTGCCCTTCCTGCCGACCGTGCTCGGTGTCGTGCTGGGCTATCTCGTGGAGTCGAATTATCGGCGTTCGCTGCTGCTGTCGGGCGGCGAGCACGGCATTTTCGTCGAAGACCGCATCGCATTGACGCTGCTCAGCGTCGCGGCAATTTTCATCGTCGGCTCGTTGACGACGCGCGCGTGGCTTAGCTTTAGGAAACGCACGACGATGGAGGCAAAATGATATGACGTGTGCACTCGAGATCGGTCGATGGATAGCGTCGCTCGACGCCCGCGCGATTCCGGCGGACGCGTCCCGCGCGTGCACGGATACCGTGATCGATACGCTCGGCCTCAGTGTCGCGGCGCGTAATACCGATTACATCGCGGCGCTCGAGCAATCCTGGGCAGCACCTGGCCCCTGTCGAATCTTTGGATCGAGCGCCCTCGCCGACGCGCCGGCCGCAGCCATGATCAACGGCACGGCCGCGCACGGCGAAGACTTCGACAACACGTTCGAAGGCTGTCCGATCCACTGGGGCGCGGTCATCGTGCCGGCGATCGTAGCGATTGCCCAAGCCGAGAACAGAGCTGCCGGCGATACCCTCAAGGGACTGGCGGTCGGCGGTGAGGTCATGTGCCGGCTCGGCCTTCTCGCGCAGAAAGGCGTGCACACGGCAGGCTTTCATCCTACGGCCGTGCTTGGCACGATGGGCTCGGCTGCCGGCGTTGCCGCAACACTCGGGCTCTCTGCCGAGCAGACCGCACAGGCATTGGGCATTGCCGGCAGCATGGCGTCGGGCATCATCGAGTATCTTGCCGACGGCTCTTCCACGAAGCGCATGCACGCCGGCTGGGCCGCGCAGTGCGGCATTCGCGCGGCGCTGATGGCGCGTGCGGGCTTTACCGGACCGATGACGGTCTTCGAGGGCACGCACGGACTGATGCACGGCTTTGCGCCGACCGTCGAGCCGGATTTCGATACCCTCGTCGGCGGACTAGCCGAGCGTTGGCACGTTGCGAAAACCGCATTCAAGCCGTTTGCGTGCGGCACGATGACGCAGCCTTTCATCGATTGCGCGATCCGGCTCGCGCAGAGTCTCGATGCCGATGACATCGTGGCACTGGAATGCTCTGTCGGCGAAGGCACCGTGCACCGGCTCTGGGAACCCATTGAGCTCAAACGCCGGCCGCCGAACCCGTACGCGGCGAAGTTCAGCACGCCTTACTGTATCGCGGTCGGTTTCGTTCGCGGCGACGCCGGGCTCGCCGAGTTCACCGACGAGGCCGTGACCGACGCGCGCGTCCTAGAGGTCGCGCGCCGTGTCAGCTATCGGATCGATCCGGACGACGAGTATCCGCGGAACTACACCGGCCGCATCGTCGCGATGCTCGAGGATGGCCGGACAGTCGAGGAATTTCAGCCGTACCTGCGCGGCGGCAGCCATGAGCCAATGTTGACCGAGGAACTCGCGGCGAAATGTGCGGCAAACGTCGCGTACGCGAACTGTGAGTCGTCCGTGGCCGACGGCATCGTCGAGTTCGCGAGCCGACTCGGCTCGACCGCAGACGTCGATGCCAGCGTTACGGACCTACTTCGCAACGCAGTGCCCACGAGCTAGAACGAGCTCAAGTTATTGCGCGATATCCTCGAGACGGCGGTTGCGCGTCTCGATCATCCGCGACGACGCAATCGTGCCGATCACGCTGACGCCCGCAAACATCAGGAACACGGCTGCGATACCTTCGGCCTCGACGAGGCCGCCGACGAGGATCGGCGCAATCATCGATGCGAGCCGCAGCCAGGACGTCGCAAGCCCCGTGCCTAGCGCGCGCATGCGCGTCGGATAGATCTCCGGCGTGTAGAGATACAGCACGGCGTTCGTCGAGCCGATGACGCCGTACGCCAGCGTGCCGAGAATCATCAGCATCAGCGCGCTCTCCCCTCCCGTCAGCCCGAGCACAGCCAGCGCGAAGCCACCCAGCACGAACGACGCCATGACCCAGTTGCGCCGGCCGATACGATCGATCGTAAAGACGCAAACGAGCAGCAGTGCGACTTGAGCGACGTTCGTCAGCGATGCCGCAAACAATGCGGTCTGCAGCTCGAACTCGTAAACCGTGCGATACAACGTCGCCATCCAGTTGTTGAGCCCATTCGCAATGAAGTACGCACTCGCCCAGAGTGCCCAGACCGTCAACGTGCGACCGAGAAACGCCGGCGACAACAACTCGAGCCAACTTGTTCGCGGCGCGGCCTGCGGCGGCTTTGCCGTCTCCGGCACGCGCACCGGCGCCGGCGCTTCCGCGGCTGTCGGTACCCGACCTGCGCCTCGCTCCATCGCGGCGACAATTTCCTCAGCCTCGTCGAGGCGCCCGCGGTTGATCAGCCAACGCGGCGACTCGGGCAGCCGCGCAATCAGATAGGCAACGATCAGACCTGGGATTGCACCGATCAGGAACATCGCCTGCCAGCCGAGGTTCGGCACGACGAATCGGCCGATCTGCCCGGTGACCATGAGTCCGACCGGGAAGATCATCTCGTAGAGCAGGAAAAATCGCCCGCGGCCTTTGGCGCGCGACAGCTCGCTGATGTAAGCGGCTGCGACTGGCATATGCCCGCCGATGCCGATGCCCTGCAGGAATCGCAGCAGCAACAGCATTTGGAAGTTGCCCGCAAAGACACAAGCGAGGCTCATGACCGACATGATCGTCACAGCAGCCGTCGCGCCGCGTATCCTGCCGAACTTCTCGGCGAAATTGCTGAACGCAATCGCACCGATCAGCTGGCCGACGTAGCTCGCCGATATCAGGATGCCGATCTGCGCGGGCGCAATATCCCATAGCATCACGAGCACGGGTAACGCGAACGCCAGCGACAGCGCATCGAACGCGTCAAAGAACGTCGCCGTGCCGATGACAATGCGCGGCTTGCGATGCCAGCGGCCGAACGGCACCGCTTCGATGCGTGCGAGCAGCGACTCGGCGCGGTCGGCACCTGCTGCTGTCGAGTTGTCGGTTAGCGCCATTCGCCGCCCCGATGTCGTGATCGAACGCGGCGCAGTGTAACCTAGTGTCCTGTCCCGTAAATAACTCGCGCAATTCGCGGCGTCTTTTCGCGCCTGGCTGTGTTGCGGCTCCTCGCAATAGTCCCGCTATTACTCGTCGCCGCGCCTTGCCACGCGCGAAAAGTCGCTGGCAACTTGCACAAGTTACTCACGGGACAGGACACTACCCTCCCTACTTCGAGTCGATCGAAGGGAGCATCGATGAACAGATCCTTACTGATTGCCGTGGCCGGCCTCATCGGCTTGGTTGTTGGCTTCGTCCTGGCCGGGCAGTCTGAGGCACCGCCAGCGGAGACATCCACACCCGCGCCAGCCGAAAGCCAAGCAACTTTCGCGGCGATACCCGAGCAAATTGGCGGCCAAGATCAGACCGGTCCCTACGAAGCCGTGCCCGACTGGCCGAAGCCGTTGAACCAGCTATCGGGCCATGCCGATTGGACTTGGGGCGCGGTCCAGGGCATCTACGCCGAGAGCCCGGATCGCGTGTTTCTGCTGATGCGCGGCGAGCTACCGGCTCTCGAGCGGCCGGTGGAAGTGCCCTACCCCGACATCGGCCCAAGCCTGTCGTTCCCGGTGTCTGCGACGCCTTTTCGCAACGCATCGGTGGGGCCGATCACGAGCCCCGGCAATACCGGCTCCGACGGTTGGAATGAATGGCAAGGCACGCTCGGCGTTGATGCGCGCTGGGAACACTGCCTGATCGTCGTCGACCGCGATGGCAACATCAGCGAGGAATGGACGCAGTGGGACCATCTGTTCCGCCGCCCGCACTCGGTATCGATCAACCCTTACGACCCCGACAAGCACGTCTGGGTCGTCGACGATCGGCAACACGCCGTTTACAAGTTCTCGAACGATGGCAGCGAGCTCGTGCAGACGCTCGGCATACCGGGCGAGCCCGGCAATGACGAGACACACTTCAATCGGCCGACTTTCTTGGCTTGGCTACCGGACAGCACGTTGTTCGTCACCGACGGCTATGCGAACACCCGCGTCGTGAAGTTCGATGCGCAAGGCAACTTCCTGTTGGCTTGGGGCGAGCCCGGCACTCCGCCGAACGATACCCGTCCAAGCCGCTTTAACGCCGTGCACGGGATCGCGATCGACCCGGATACGCGCCGCCTCTACGTCACCGATCGCTCGAACCGGCGCATCCAGGTGTTCAACGAGAACGGCGAGTATCTGCATCAGTTCGTGACCGGCAATCCGTCGACGCCGCAGTACATCTATATGGGCACCGATCGAAATCTGTGGGTCGCCGACAACGCGACGAGCAAAATCGCGAAGTTCGACGTCGAGGGTCATTTTCTTTACTCGTGGGGCAGCCAAGGACAATGGGCCGGCGCAATGTGGAACGTGCATGGCATGAGCGTCGACCAGGAAGGCAACTTATACATCGCCGAGGTCAACAACGGCCGCGCGCAGAAATTCGTGCCTCGTGACGGCGCCAATCCCGAGCTCATGCTCGGACTGCCGCTGCGCTCGGCGTGGGAGTAACTGCACCGCCGTGCGCTCGTTGGTGACACTGGCTGCGCTCGCGCTGCTCGCAGCGTGCGCACCTAGCGACGCGGAGTTTCCGGATCGCCCGATCGATATCGTCACGCACGCCTCACCCGGCGGCGGTACCGATCTAACGGCAAGAAGCATGATTGCCGGTGTGCGGAACGCGCTCGGCGTCGACATGGCCATAATATTTCGAGGCGGTGGCGGCAGTGTCGTTGCAATGAACTACGTTGCCGACCGGCCGCGCGACGGCTACACGTTGATGGCCGTGACGCCGACGCATCTCTACGCGCTCGCGCGCGGTCAGAGTAGCATCACGATCGACGATCTCGTCGGCATTGCGCGCGCGACCGAGGATCCGCTCGTCGTGACAACCGGCGCGATCGACACCGTCCATACACTCGATGACCTCATTGAGCTCGGCCGGCGCCGGCCGATCAAGTGGGGCACCGGGCTCGTCGGCGGCATCGATCACGTCGCTGGCCTCGCTCTAGCCGCGGCGGCCGAAACGAGCTTGAGCGCGGTCCCGTTCAACGGCGGCGGCGAGGTCGCGGCGAATCTGATCGGGCGCAACGTCGATGCCGCCGCATTGAATCTCAGCGAGGCACTCGACGAGATCGAGCGGGGCTCGCTTCGCGCACTCGCAGTGATGGCAGACACTCGGATCGAGCTGCTGCCTGAGGTACCGACGACGGTCGAGCTTGGCTACGAAGCCGAATTTGCAACGGTCCGCGGCTACGCCGTGCTTCGCGGCACGCCGGAGGACCGCATCGAGCGTCTCGAAGCCGGCTTACTCGACGGCATGAGCAGCGCCGTCTATCAGGACTACTTGGCTGGCGTCGGTCTTTCGCCGGCCGGTATTGCCGGACGGGAAGTCTGGGATGCGCAGCTAAGAGTGCTCTACGACCAGGCGCGAATCGCAATGACCCAACTCGGGCTGCTGGACCCGTAACCGCAGCCGACCCTCCCGCGCGGCAGCACCGCCGTCCTCGGCAGCTTGTCCGCGAAACGTCGCGCCATACGCTACTTGCTGTCTTCGTAGCAGCGCCTTTTCAGATTTTCGTATCGTTAGCGCCGATGCTTGGGCAGTCTCGCGCCAACTCGCGATGACGCGAGGGACGAATCTACTCAACGAATCTGAGAGGAGAATTTCAGATGAACGAGCTCAAACTACCGCTAGTGCTCTCGTCGATGCTGCTGGCGCCGGCC
>JAHEEN010000188.1 GCA_024640685.1 Rhodospirillaceae bacterium | reverse complement strand
TGTCTGTTCATGCGCGGCGGCACGTCGCGGGGGCCGTACTTTCTGGCTTCGGACCTGCCGAGTGACACGGCGGTTCGCGACCGTGTGCTGCTCGCGGCGATGGGCTCGCCGGATGTGCGCCAAATCGACGGCATCGGCGGCGCCGATACGTTGACGAGCAAGGTTGCGATCGTCAGCCCGTCAACGCGGCCCGGCATCGACGTCGACTATCTGTTCGCGCAAGTCTCGATCGATGCGGCGTTCGTCGATACCGCGCCATCGTGCGGCAACATGCTCGCGGGCGTCGGGCCGTTTGCAATCGAACGCGGCCTGATCGCAGCGGCGGACAGCGAGACGCGCGTGCGCATTTTCAACGTCAACACACGGAGCCGCATCGAGGCCGTCGTGCAGACGCCCAGCGCGGTCGTCGAATACGAAGGAACGCAAGCGATTGACGGCGTACCCGGCACCGCGGCACCGATTTTTCTGAATTTTTCCGAGATCGTCGGCTCGAAGTGCGGCGCATTGTTCCCGACCGGCAGCCCGTGCGACGAGATCGACGGCCTTCGAGTCAGCTGCGTCGACGTTGCAATGCCGATGATTCTGATTGCCGCCAGTGACCTGGGCTTGAGCGGCTACGAGACTGCCGAGCTGGATGCACGGCGAGATCTGCTCGAGCGCATCGAGCACGTTCGCCGAGAAGCCGGCCGGCGCATGGGACTGGGCGACGTCAGCGAGCTCGTCGTGCCGAAGGTTGGCCTACTCGCAGAACCGCGCGCCAGCGGGACGATCAGCTCTCGCTACCTGACCCCACACCGGCTGCATGCCGCGCATGCCGTGACCGGCGGCATCTGCGTGAGTTCCGCAGCGCTGCTCGCCGACACGACGGCGCATGCGCTCGCCGATCAGGCGACGGTGAACAACGGCGTAGTGACAATAGAGCACCCATCCGGGCAACTCGAGATCAACGTCGAGCTCGGCGGCAGCGACGAGGCACCGACGATCGTATCGGCCGGCACAGTGCGCACGGCACGCAAGCTGCTCGACGGACGCGTGTTCGTGCCGCGCGATGTTTGGCCGTAGCTGCGAGTCCTCTAAAACAAAGAGGGGTCAGAGCCTCAGGCTCTGACCCCATCGCTACGTCGTTCCGAAGCCGCGATTTTCAGGCTGGGACTATGCCAACGCGCGCTCGAACAGCGCTAGCGTGCGGCCCCACGCGCGCTCGGATTGCTCGTAATCGTATACGCGCGTGTCGAATGGGCACCAACCGTGCGCGGCCGGATAGACCTCGATTTCGGCGGTCTTGTTGGCGCTCGCAAACGCCTGGCGCAGAATGTTCTTCGACTCGGGATCGCGCATATCGTCGTTCTCGGCGATCGCGACCAAGAACTCCGCGTCGATCTGCGGCACGAGAAGATGCGGGCTGTTGTCGGCGTCGGTCGTCAGGCCGCCACCGTGGAACGAGCAACCGGCGCCGATGCGGTCAGGCAGCGTCGCGGCCGCGCGGAACACGAACGAGCCGCTCATGCAGTAGCCCATCGAGCCCATCTTGCGGCTGGAATCGACCTCGGGCCGCGCATCGAGCCAGCTGACGAACGCGCGCGAATCGGTAATCTGCGTCTCCGGCGACAGACTCTGCGCGTGCGGGAGTACGTCGGGAATCGGCGTGAATGCGCCGTACTCGGCCGTCGGCGCTGGCTGCAGGCGATAGAACGGGTTGACGACGAGCACGCTGTAACCGGACTCAGCCAAGCGCTGGCCCATCTCGCGAAACGCGACCCGCAGACCGAAAATATCCGGCCAGATCAGCACACCCGCATGAGAGCCTGCGGCAGGCGCGACGAAATAGGCGTCACAGGTGCCGTCCGGCGTCTGGATCTCGACGTCGCTCTCGTTGACGGCCTGGGCGTTTGCGACACGCGGCAGAGCCATCGCGACGCTGATGGCACCCGCCAAGGTGCCGACGTCACGGCGAGAGTATTTCTTTAGATCTTCTTCAAAATGGTCTTGGTCGCACATGCCGCTGCTCCTTACGTTTCTCTAATGGATCGTTTTTCTCGGCGAGGACCTCGGAATATACCGCAGCGCCCCGCAGCGCGTAAGTGGCACCAGGCCTCGGGGCGGTTACGGCAAACCACGACCGCTCCGGCCGGACGTTCTTGATATATTGGCCCCGAAACGGGAGGTTGCGATGAACGCTAAGCCTGGGCTCTTGCTCGGATTCCTGGGGATCACGGCATGCATGCCAAGCCCTGAGTCAGCCGTCGGATTTCGCCTGCCGGACGGCGATGCCGCCAGCGGCCGCGAAGCATTCGTCGATCTGCAGTGTCACGGCTGCCACACGGTTGAGGGCGTCGATCTGGAGTTCACGGGCACCGCCGCCGTGCGGGTCGAGCTCGGCGGCCAGGTCAGCCGGGTGCGGACGTACGGCGAGCTCGTGACGTCGATCATCAATCCGTCGCACCGCCTCGCGCCGGGCTACGATCGCGACTACGTGACGACCGGCGGCGAATCGATCATGACGATGGCCTATATCAACGAGGTCATGACGGTCCAACAGTTGATCGACGTCGTCGCATTTCTGCAGGCTCAATACGATGTCGCACCGCCGTCGGACTTCGGCGAGTTCATGCCGCCGTAGTCCGGCTAGCGAGTCTGCTCAGCCACTATCGTCAGTATTCGCTCGATGGAGCGGTCAGAATCCGGCAGGCCGGCGATCCCGTAAACCTCACGAACCGCATCGGCCGACAGGTAGTCGGGATGATGGACCTCGGCCATCGTCGCGTAGTCGATCTCGTGCTCACCGTTGGTCACGCCGAGCGTGTAGACGTGGACCGCCAAGCGCGTTGGCACGATACCGCCCATCAACGCGTCGAGATTGGGCGTGCTGTCGATCTGACCGACGTAGCGGTGCGTCTTGACGACGCGCCAGCCGTTGTCGACGAACGTCGAACCAATCGAGCCGCCATCGAGAATCGCTGCGTGCTCGGCGGCAATCGCCGCATCGACGTCGGCTGGGTAGACGGCCATCGCAAACGTGCGGCAAATCCTGCCGCCATCGTGCGTGCTGAAGAGGTTCGACACACGCAATGCGGGCGTGCTTCTCAGCAGCTCCAAACCATAGTTGCCGAACACGCTCTCGATACGCTCGCTGTTCAGCAGCTCCCGGTCGGCGGACGGCTGCGATTGCGCGACTATGATCAACGATGCAGCGAGCAAGGTCGCAAGCATCGCCCGACACATAGGGACGCGCGCGTCGATCGACTTGAGACGAATCATAGTCACTTGGGTCAGCGCAGCCGAACGTTGCGAGCGCGGCAAACGGCGTAATCGTGACTAGCCGTCGCCGAGCTCCGCTCGCGCGCGGTCGACCTTGGCCGCGAACACAAAATCGACCTCGGCAAGCCCGCCGATCTTGTGGGTCCAGATCTCCACCGTGCAGCGGCCCCAGGCGACGTGCAGGTCCGGGTGGTGGTTCTCGGCCTCGGCGATCTCGCCGACGCGATTCGCGAAGTCCATCGCCTTGACGAAATTGTCGAATTTGAGCGGGCGCTCGAGATGGCCCTGCTCGTTGAGGCGCCATTCGGGGTCGAGCTGCCTGAGCAGCGGCTCGGCTTCCCCGCGCGTCATCGGCTTGACGCCGCCGCGGCAGGGTAGACAGGGTTGATCTGCAAGGCTCATGGGGCGATGGTAGCTGGGACCAGCCGGATTTGACAAACTCCGAGGGCGTTCGAGGTACGGACGCCGCCGGGCCGAGCCCGGACCACGTGGCATACGAGGAATAGGACCGATACGTCCAATGAGCAAGGACTTGGTTGCAGATGACGGCGGGGCCACGCGCGCGGGCTCGAAGGACGCCGATGAGATCGCGCGCCTCGAGCAAGACGTCGAGCGCTTTCGCAAGGCGCTCGAGGAGATTCGCGATCACCCGTTCGAGCAATCGAACTCGCCGCGGCTGACCGACCAGCTCTGGCATTTCGTGCGGTGGTCGAAAGCCATCGCGCGGCGGGCGCTCGAGCAGAGTGCCAGCGATGCGGCAGACAAATAGCAGATAACGAGGCCGATCATGACAAACACGAAACTCATAGCTGGCGTCTTGAGCGCAGCGCTCGTATTGGCGCTGCCGATCGTCGGCATGACGCAGGACAGTGATAGAGGCACGCGGACGATACTCGTCGCCGGCGCGACCGGCACGCAAGGCGGCGCGGTCGCCCGCGAGCTCAACGCGCGCGGCTATCGTGTCAGAGGCTTGACGCGCAACCCGGACAGCATGCGGGCACGCGAGCTGAGCGCGCTCGGCATCGAGATGGTGCGAGGAGACTTCGATGATGCCGCCTCACTCGAACGCGCGTTCGAAGGTACGTACGGTGCGTTCTCCGTGCAGCAGTACCGCGGCGTCGGCGTCGACGGCGAGATTCGCCAGGGCAAGGCGTTTGCCGATGCCGCAAAGCGCGCCGGTGTCGAGCACTTCGTCTATACATCGGTTGCGAAGGCGACGCTCGACACTGGCGTGCCGCAGTTCGAAAGCAAGCTCCTGCTCGAGAGTTATATTCAGGACATCGGCCTGCCGTTCACGGTTGTGCGCCCGGCGAGTTTCATGGCGACGTTCGACGAGTGGCGCGAGGATGCCGAGGCCGGTCGGATCAGCGGGCCGTTGCCGGCCTCGCTCGAGCGCGTGTTCATCGCGCCGCAAGACATCGGTCGCATTGTAGCTGAGGCATTCGACCATCCCGCCGAGTGGCTCGGACGGGCGGAAGCGATTGCCGGGCAGCGCATCAGCTACGGTGAGGTCGCGGCATCTATGAGCCGCGTGCTCGGCCACCCGGTCGACTACTACCAGATACCGTGGGACGAGTTCACAGCAACGGCGGCACCGACCGCGGTCGCACGCGAGGGCTGGTACCTCGAGAACGAGGATCCCGTCGACGTCGAGGGATTGCGCGAGCGCTACCCCTGGCTGATGACGCTAGAGGATTACTTGCGCGCTGCGGGCTGGGGCACCGAGGACTAAAAACGGTTGCGGCTCAACCACGATGTCGAAAATATCCGTTTAATGCTCGGTCCCATCGGCAAAGAGACTGCGTTCTGACCCAACCGAAAAAAGGCCAATGACATGACCTATCTCCGCTGGGCTGCCACCTCCGCCCTACTTCTATTTGCGGTTACGCCGCACTCACAGCCGACGACGGGTACGCCGGAAGCGCTGTTCGCATCGGCGCGGCAAGCTGCCGGCCTCGATCATGCCGGTACCTACCGGCGCATTTGCGGTGTCCCCGACAATCGCTACGGCGCACCGGTTCGAGGTCCAGGTAGGCGCCCGATACCTGACCGTGACACCTGGTACGCGCGCCCGTACCGCGTTTTCGACAATCTGTACTTCATCGGCACGCGGTTCCACTCGGCTTGGGCGATGACGACGAGCGACGGCATCATCGTCATCGACTCGCTGTACGAGTATGCAGTAGAAGCCGAAATGATCGAAGGCCTGCGCACGCTAGGATTCGATCCGAACGACGTGCGCTATATCCTCATTACGCAAGCGCACGGCGACCACGACCAAGGCGCGGCGACTCTCCAGCGTCGCTTCGGCACACAGATTGTCATGGGCGAGGCCGATTGGGAAACGACGCTCGCGCGCACCGAATACCCAGGCGGAGTGCCGACACGCGACATCAGCGTCGGCCCAGAAGGCCTCGAGCTCACACTCGGCGATACGACGATCGACGTCATTTTCACGCCGGGCCACACGCCGGGCACGCTGTCGTTCCTTTTTCCGGTCTACGAGGATGGCCGCACGTTGACCGTCATGTACGCGGGCGGCACGGCGTTCAACTTCGAGCCTACCGAGGAAGCCTTCGCGATCTACCGCGACAGCATGGTGCTGTCTGCCGAGCGCGCACGCGCCGCCGGCGCAACGATTCTGATGAGCAACCACACCGAGTTCGACCGCGCCTACGACCGGGCACGCATCGCGCAACTGCGCCGCCTGCCCGGCGAACCGCATCCGTATGAGTCCGACGTCGATACCGTCGTGCGTTACTTCGAGATGAGCCGGGACTGCGCCGAGGCCGAGCGCCTATTGAGGTCGCAGGAGTAGGCTCTGCTTGGTGATATTGGGCACCGGCGCTAGGCCGGTGCCCGCAAAGATAATGTCGTGCCTGCCGTTAGTTACTCGGCATCGGCGGCATCTCGATCGATGCGAGGTAGGCCACGATGTCGCGCATTTCATCGGTGGTAAGATTCGCGATAACCGGCTTCATCAATGCCGCGTTCGGACCATTGCGCGTGCCGACCTTCATGTCCCAGAGCTGGCGCATCATGTAGCTCGGCGAGCGTCCCGCGATACCCGGCACGTTGCCGAGGCCCATCAGGTCCTGGCCATGGCACACGCCGCACTGAATCGTTTTGC
>JAHEEN010000187.1 GCA_024640685.1 Rhodospirillaceae bacterium | reverse complement strand
GATCATGAACGCATCGGGAATCTCGCAGCGACTGATCGCGTTTGCATCGGCCATGATCGGCTTTGTACGCGGCGGGCTGTCGATGGTGACGACGGCAGCTTCGATGTTTTTCGCCGAGATCTCGGGCTCGGCCGTAGCCGATGTCGCGTCGTTGGGCTCGATCCTGATTCCGCAGATGAAGGCCAAGGGTTACCCTGCCCCGTTCGCAGCAGCCGTGACGTCGTCGTCGGCAACGTTAGCCGTCATTATCCCGCCATCGATCCCGATGATTCTATACGCGGTCATGTCCGGCAGCTCGGTCGTCGAGCTGTTCGTTGCTGGCATCATTCCCGGCCTTATCGGCGGAGTGCTGCTGATGGCCGTGGCCTATGGGATTGCCGTCAAGCGCGATTTTCCGGTCGAGGAAGCGTTCGAGCTGCGACGCGTCGCGACAACGTTCAAGGACGCGGCGTGGGCCTTGTCGCTGCCGATTGTCATTCTCGGCGGCATCTTTACCGGCTGGGTCACGGCCACCGAGGGCGCCGGGCTCGCCGTGCTCGCCGCGTTGTTCGTCGGCGGTGTCATCTATCGCGAGCTCGACTGGCGCCGATTGCGTGAGGCGCTGCTCGACGGTGCCGTGCAAACGGCTGTCGTCATGCTGCTTGTCGCAACATCGGTGCTGCTGAGTGAGTTCTTGACCGAGCAGCAAGTGCCGCAGCGCATCGCGGCGGGGATCGTCGATCTGACGAATAATCGCTGGGCCGTGCTGGGCCTGCTCAATATTTTCTTTCTCGTCGTCGGCCTGTTCCTGCATTCAGCGGCAGCGATCATCCTCGTCGTGCCGATCGTCATGCCGCTCGTGCACGCGGTGGGTATCGACCCTGTCCACTTTGGCCTAATCGTCACGTTGAATCTGGGTATCGGGCAGCAGACCCCCCCGGTCGCGAGCGTGCTCGTGACTGCGTGTTCGGTCGCGAAGGCGGATATCTGGGACGTCAGCCGGTTCAACATCTACTTCGTCGGCGTGCTGTTCGCGGTGCTGATGCTCGTGACCTACGTGCCGGTGATTCCGATGAGCCTCGTCGAGCTGTTCTATCGGTAGCGGCATGGAGATGGCGCTCGTTGCCACATCCGGTATGCTTGGCCGGATAGACGACACGCGGCTCGACGTCTAGCAGATAGAGGGGGCAGCAATGCGCATCACGAATCGGACCAGTCGGTGCAGCGTCTGGCTCATCGCGCCGGCATGCTTGTTGACGCTAACCAGTAGCGCCTGGTCACACCACTCCGTCAGGGCGTTCTACGACGACCAGACCGTTCGCTCGCTGGACGGGACGGTCACCCGTATTCGCTGGGTCAATCCACATATCATGTTCGAGATCGAGCGGACGAACGATAGCGGCCAGCGCGAGACCTGGGAAGTCGAGTCCGGCTCGATAAATTTCCTCGAGCGCGACGGCATCAACCGCGACGACATCGCCGTCGGGGACGCCGTGACAGTATCGGGCTACACGTCGAGACACGGCCGTAACGCGATGGTTGCGTCTTACGTGACGCTAGAGAACGGCGAGAACGTCACATTGTGGCCCGGCTTGTTCGGCGGCGGCACCGATGCCGGTCTGACGGCTCGTTCGAACGATGCAGCCGAAGCAGTTCCGGAATCGGTGGATAACGCGGCGAGGAGCCTGTTTCACGTCTGGAGCGTCGGTGCCGATTCGTCGGGTCGCGACGGGTCCGTTGGCACCCTGCCGCTGCGACCAGCAGCCCGGGCGGCGCGAGAGACCTACGATCCGCTGACAGACGACACGGCGCTGTCGTGCATTCCCCAGGGGATGCCGGGCATCATGGACAACCCGTTCCCGATGGAGCTCGTCGATCGCGGCTCTGAGATCCTAATTCGCACCGAGGAATGGGACGTTGTCAGAACCGTTCACATGGATGGCGCGAGCGCTGCCGACAATCAGCCGGCCACGCCGCACGGCTACTCGATTGGCCGCTGGGATGGCGATACGCTCATCGTCGAGACAACAAGCATCGACTGGCCTTTTTTCGATGATATCGGCACGCCGATGAGCTCGGAGGTGTCGACGGTCGAGCACTACTGGCTCAGCGACGACGGGCAGCGGTTGAATATGGAAATGACGGTCACCGACCCAGTGACTTTCACCGAGCCTGTCGAGTTGACCGGCGCCTACTGGGTGCTCGTGCCTGGCGAGCAGATCAAGCCGTACCAGTGCGTGCTGTAGTTTACGAGAATCGGGAAAGACTGATGAGAGTCTTAGCACCGGCTCTTCTACCGTTTCTGATGCCAATGACGGCTAACGCACATCATTCGCGTGCCGAATACGTCGAGGAGCTCGAGATCACCGGCACGCTCGTCGACATCGAGTGGCGGAATCCCCACCCTGGATTCGTGTTAGAAGTCGACGTCGACGGCGAGATCGTTCAGTGGACCGTTGAGGGGTGGAGCTCTCTGAACGGCTTCACGCGCGCTGGCATTACTGAAGACCAGTTTCGCATTGGCGACCGATTATCGGTATTCGGCCGCGTGTCACAGCGGCGCGAGGGCCGCATTCTGAGCACGCATATGCTGCTGGCCGACGGGACAGAAGCGATGCTCCGCCGCGAGGCGGAGCCGCACTGGGGCGAGTCCGCTACGCTAGGTGGGCGGCAGAACTGGGAGGTATCGACGCAGGCGGCCGTCGTCGATGCGACTGCGGAGAACAGAGGCATGTTCCGCGTCTGGAGCTACCCCACTCCGGACTATCGGACTGCGCGCCATCTGCCGGTCACGGACCATGCCCGTGAGGTGATGTCGCAATGGGATCCCGTCGATAACTACGTGATGAACTGCCAGGCGAAAGGCATGCCGGGCAGCATGACGACGCCTAATCCGTACGAGTTCATCGACAACGGCGACGGCACGCTGACGATCAGAGGATATGAGCTCGATGTGGTTCGCACCGTGCACATCGACAATGTAGTAGACCCATCGACGGTGCCGCCTAGTCCTCAGGGGTACTCGGTCGCGCGTTGGGAGAACGACGGCAAGACGCTCGTCATTCATACCTCCAGAATCGATTTCCCCTGGCTGGCGACGACCGGTATTCCGCTGAGTGAGGACGTCGAATCGATTGAGCGGTATACGTTGAGCGACGACCAGACGCGAGTGGATTTTCTGATCACGATCACGGACCCCGTCGCGTTTACGGAGCCTGCGACGTACGAGTACTACTGGCTAGCGCTCGGCGAGGAGTTCGGTCAGTACGATTGCCGGATTCAGTAGACGCCTAGCGATTTTTCTTACCGAGAGGAAGGTAGCTATGAGATCTATCCCTCAGCGTCTTGGGTCGGCGATCCCACTATTCTTGCTGGCATTGCCCGTCTTTTCCCACCACAGCCGGTCAATCTTCGATCGGGAGCGCGTTATCACGATAGAAGGTATCGTGACGAAGTATGAGTGGACCAATCCGCACGTCACCGTCTTTGTCGAGACTGAGACCGATGCAGGCGATACCGTCGTCTGGGAACTCGAGAGCGGTGCGACGACGTATATGCGAGGGCGGGGTTGGACCAGCGAAATGCTCTCTCCGGGTGACCACGTAATCGTCGATGCTCATCCGTTGAGAGCGGCCGGAGAAACCACGGCGGATACTATTTCGATCCGCAAAGCAGACGTCATGGTTGTCGATAACGGTGTCACTCCGGCCGCGCTCGAGAGGAGTGAGTCGGACGCAGTCGCAACCGATAGTCTCGCCGGCGTTTGGTATGTTCCTCAGAATCCGGCTAATAGAAAGTTCGCCTCTTACCCTACTTCTCCGTGGTCGTTGACGGCTGAAGGCGCAGACGCCCTTGCGACGTATGACGATCGGACGATGAATCCTCAAAACGCATGTGGCGCCCGCACGGCTCCGTGGCTGATGACATGGGGTATTTACAGCATCGATGTGGGCGACAGCCAGATTTCGATTCGCACCGAATACGATACCGTCGAGCGGACAGTTCACATGGGCGTTGCATCGCATGACGGTGCCGAGATCTCGAATCACGGACATTCGATTGGCCATTGGGAAGGCGAGACACTAGTTGTCGACACGGCTCATTTCGCGAATAACCGCACCGGCAACGCTCGCGGTATACCGTCGGGGCCGGGGAAACACCTCGTCGAACGATTCGAATTGAATCCCAATGGAACAGGTTTGACGTATCGCTTCAATCTCGAGGATCCGGAATATTTGTCTAGTCCAGCCGTCGGCGAACTGCAAGCAGCTTATCGACCGGACCTTGGATTCGAGCCGATAAAGTGCGACTTGGATGTTGCGGGCCGGTTTCTGGAGGACTGATTTCAGACTCAGGGTAGACATTAGGATGAGGCTGGCGTTCGTGAGGCGCATCGAGAATGCGTTGGTCAACGACCCTTCCCTGCTCGTAAGGAGTAAGGCTAGCCAGCCTCTAGGAGTTAATCGGCCTTAATGCAATAAGTTGAATCAGGCGACGTCAGTGCGAACGCTCATCGTTAGTTTGCTCTTCGTAGTAGTCTCGACAGGATGCGCCGGCCGGGGCACGCCGATTCGCGTCTTGTTTGTCATCGGCAGCCCGCCGTATCACGACATTATCAACTTGCCTCCAATCCTCGAAGCGCGCCTGAATCAGGAGGGGCAATTTGCCGTCACGCGATTAGAACCCCCGCCCGGCAATCCGACTGACGAAAAGCATTTAGAGCGTTTAGCCAGTCTTTCCATCGACGATTACGATGTCGTACTTTTCTTCGTGAACCTCGAGTCGCTCGTGCCCGATCAAGAGGCGGGCCTAGAGAGATTCTTGGCTGGTGGCGGAGGATTGGTTGCGTTGCATGGGTCGTCTTGGAGCTTTGCGGACTCCGAGCTTTGGAATGACGCCATTGGCGGTCGGTTTATCGATCATGCAGAAGGAACTTACCCACTCGAGATTCGCCTCGATGATCGAACGCATCCAATTACCGCAGGCTTAGTCGATTTCGAAACCATAGATGA
Source organism: Rhodospirillaceae bacterium (assembly GCA_024640685.1). Taxonomy (GTDB): domain Bacteria; phylum Pseudomonadota; class Gammaproteobacteria; order Steroidobacterales; family Rariloculaceae; genus JAHEEM01. The sequence goes on along the minus strand of JAHEEN010000187.1, from coordinate 1,399 downwards.
AGAGTATTGCCATGCTCTTAACCCGAGCGTCGAACGGAACGTGCTGGGCCGACTCGAAACACGGCCCGAAGGAAGCCTATGTCCCGATGGGCCGAACGAGATGATGTGGACACGGGAATTCGGTGGTGGCCCGATTTTCTACACTTCGCTGGGCCACGATCGGGACACGTGGGAGAACCCGTCGTAGCAGCGCCTTGTCAGTCAAGGCATCCAATGGGCTGCCGGTGAGAATTGAGAATCAGCGGTGCAATCCGTGGGGCGCGGGTTTACTAGCGCGCATTTCCTCAACTAGCGCATGTGAATATTAGGCCTATTCAGCAAAATGACCGAAGCGAGTGGGGGCGCATGAGGTCTCGCCTTTATCCGGACGTCGATCCCGATGAAATCAATCAATGGTTTGCAGCTTCGGAGAGTGGCGGTACGCATTTGGTCGGCATTGCGGTACTCGTGGCAGACCGGGGCGATGGCCGTCTGGCCGGATTTGTCGAGATCGGCTCTCGTACCTATGCCTAGGGATGCATTTCCTCCCCGGTGGCATTTCTCGAGGGATGGTACGTCGACCCCGATGCTAGGCGCCGCGGGTTGGGGAGGCAACTGGTCGAAGCAGCTGAGAGCTGGGCACTCGAACGCGGCTATCTCGAGATTGCAAGCGATACTGAATTGGAGAACGAGATTAGCCTCAAGGCGCATACCGCTTTGGGCTACGAGGAGGTCCTACGACAGATCTGCTTTCGAAAGCAGCTTCGTTAAACGAGCGAACGTCTCCTTCTCCAATCGGGCATTGATGTCTCGACGCGGCTCGAGAACGGTCGTAGCCCCCAGGCCACCATCATCCAGAATCCTGAAACGGATTCGGCGGAAATTCTTCGGGATGATCGGCACGCCAGATCGCCTCGGCCGCCATGTAGTAGTCCATCGTCTCGCCCTGCCAACGACACCGGGCCGTCTCGGCATCGATGTCTAGCCCGCTGACACGGTTGGCTTCGAACAGCGGTAACACCGCCCCGGCTGTTTCAGGTCCAACATCGTAAATGCGGCTGCCATCCGGCCGCGTGAATATGAAGACACCATCATCGGTCGCCGTGAGACCGAAGCCACCCTCATGGACGAGCCGATGATGGAAGCGACACAGCGTGATGAGGTTATCGAGCTTCGTCTCACCCCCTTTGGCCCAATGCTTGATGTGATGCCCCTCGGTGAATCGCGTGTGTGTACAGCTGGGAAACCGACAGCCGCCATCGCGAGCCTTGAGCGCACGCTTGAGCGCCGGTGGGATCGCTCGGGTGCGGCGCCCGATATCGAGTGGATTGCCGTCACGATCCTCAACGAGTCCGACCAGTACGCCGCCGCAGCACAGGCGTTTGGCCGTGTCGATCGCAAGCCTTGGCCCGTCCTCGAC
>JAHEEN010000027.1 GCA_024640685.1 Rhodospirillaceae bacterium | reverse complement strand
CCGATTTGTTTGTCAACTCTTTGTTTTGACAGAGTTCTTATGGCATGCTCGGTGGGAACCAACGGTAAACATCGATGTTAGTCGACAGCTTGATCGTACCTGAATGCGTCTATCGGCCCGGGAGCTTCTCCGGGCTGATGACCGTCTACGAGAGCAATTTCATCAAGCTGCAGCAACTCGTCCCGTCGCTCGATGCCCTTGCCGCGTCGGATGCGGCCCGCATCTCGACGACGCCTCGCGATTACGACCTGCATTTCTCGGTCATGCAACGCGAGCCCTACACGACGACGCTCAATTTGACGTACTGGTTTCCGGTGGCGGAGTCTGTCCCCGTTGCTGACCCGGATCTGACCGTTCGCGTGTACCACGACGCGCGGCTCGCCGAGGCTGTCGCGGCCGTCGAGACGCATCACCACGCCGTGCTGCGCGAGCTAGCGCTGCGGCACTCGCTCGAGCTCGGGCGGCGTTGGCGCCGGAACATCATGCTCAACAAATGGCTCGACTATCTGCTCGCGAATGGTCACGGCTTCGATTGACCGATTTCCCCGGATTCTTGCTGTAAATCACGTTTTACATAGTCCGCTCGCGGTATATTTTCGTGGGCGTACGTCCCGCGGGAGCGGCAGAATTCAATGGCTGAGATTGCAGAGCTCGTAAAGGTGCCGGGTCGCCGGTCGGAGCCGACCGACGAAGAGCTGGTGAAGCTCTTTTCCAATCGTGCCAACCTCAAGCGCGAGCTGTCGGCGATAAGACGCGAGCGCCACGATTTGCTCGGCAAGCTCAAGGAGCAGGAGGGGGCGATCATCCGTGCGCGGGAGGATCTCGATAGGCTCGAGCGCCTGTTGACGAACCCGCTCGCGGCGTCGAACGCGATGGTCTACTTTCAGTTGCGACACCTCTGGCGAACCGGCGCACAAAGGCTCGAGCAGTTCGCCCAAGAGCTCAAGGCCCAACGCGAGCGACGCGAGCGGGCCAAGTTGCACGAGACGGCGCTGGATAAGCGCAGGCGCAGGCTCGATATTCTCAATGAGAAGCTGCAGAGCCTGCTGATCAAAGAGCGCAACATCGCGCACGAGATCGAGACGCTGCAAAAGCGCGTCGATGCGATGAACGGCTTGACGCGACTGATCAAGGGGCGTGGCCTCAAGTCGCGTATCGCGGGCCTAGAGCAGGGGCGCGAAGCGCTCCGCTCGCGCGTCGATGAGATCAAAGAGACGCAGCAGAATATCAACGCCGAGCCGTTGCCGGAGATCAGCGATCTCACGGTCGACAGCCGTCGCTTGATCAATCTCGCGGTGTTGGCGCTAGCTCAAGAGCTGGTGGTGCATTTCTCAGAGCACAACTTGGCGTCATTCGCCAAGACCGCGACCGAGAAGCCCGTCAGCGATATGAAATTCGGTGATCGCCGTGACTGCGACCGCCTCGTCGAGCGGATACGCGGCCGGATCAGCGACCTCAAGGACCAGAAGGTGATCGCTGATGCAGTCAAGCTGCGCACCGACTACTTGCTGACGCAAGTGACCTACAGCGACGAGACCTCGACTGTGCCGCAGTCAGAAGCACTTGCGTCGATTCCGGCACGGGTGCCGGGCGCCAACGGCGGCATGCCGTTGAATCGCGCTAGCGATGCACCCACGCGGGTCAACGTCCTGGCGAGCGATTTCTGGGACGTGCTGAAGTACTTGAGCTGAGCGCCGAACAGGCCGCAAGTCAGGCAACTAGCGCACTGCTGCGACGTCGTTGCCCGCTGCGATATCCGATCCCGCCAAGCTGCCGCCCTCGAGCGTGATCATGTCGCCGACGACGCTCGTCGCCTGCTCGAGCAGGATGTCCGGACCCTCCGCCGACTCCAACTCTTCGATCGAAGCCAGAGCGTCGAGCCCCAACGCCTCGCGACGCCGATTCTCACGTGCGAGTTGCTCCTGCTGCAGGCTCTCCCGCTCGGCGCGGCGCTGCTCGAGATTCAGCGAAACCGTTTCCCGATCTCGCAGCGCGACGAAGGCTTCGATGTCGTCGAGCAGATAGTTGAAATCGGGATCCGTCGCGGATCGCTGCAGATAGTTCGCCTCGAGCTGCTGGATCTCGTCGTCCAGCGACGACTCGACGTTGTAGCCCGTCGCATCGATCTGATCCCACGGCAGCGCCGTATCGCGCGTGCTTTCGCCGACTGTCTCGACGTCGACCATCGACGGCAGCTCGATATCGGGCTCAACGCCGCGGTGTTGCGTGCTTCCACCGGTAACGCGGTAGTACTTGCCGATCGTCAACGTCAGCTGACCGTATCCAGGCGCGCGCATGAATCGATCGAGATTGAACAGATTTTGCACGGAGCCTTTGCCGAACGTGCGTTGGCCGATGACGACGCCGCGCTCGTAGTCCTGAATCGCCGCGGCGAAAATTTCCGATGCGCTGGCACTGTAGCGATCGACGAGTACCGCGAGCGGGCCGGAATAGACTGCTCCGGGGCTAGGATCCTCGAGCACCTCGGTATTGCCGCGCGTTTGGCGAAGCTGAACGACCGGGCCGCGCTCGATAAAGAGGCCACTGAGCTCGGTCGCTTCAGACAGGTGACCGCCGCCGTTCTGGCGCAGGTCCATGACGAGGCCATCGAGGCCGTCCTCTTCGAGCTCGGCGATCAGGCGTGCGACGTCGCGGGTCGTGCTCGTATAGTCCTCTTCGCCGCGGCTGCGCGCTGCGTAGTCCTGATAGAAGCTCGGCACGCGGATGACACCGATACGGTAGGTGCGATCGTCGCGCGGTAGCTCGACGACGCTGCTTTTGGCAGCTTGCTCTTCGAGCTTGACCTTATCGCGCACGAGCGGGACGACTTCCTCGGGCGTGCCGGGCGCCGCGCCGGCTGCAAGCACCTGCAGGCGCACGACCGTGCCGCCTGGGCCGCGAATCAGCTGCACGACATCGTCGAGCCGCCAGCCGATGACATCTTCTAGCTCACCCGATACGCCTTGGCCCACGGCCGTGATCCTGTCACCGGGCTTGAGGCTGCCGTCGATCTGCGCGGGGCCACCAGGGATCACGTTGATGACGGTCACGTAGTCGTCCTCGAGCTGCAGTGACGCGCCGATGCCGTCGTAGGACAGGCTCATCTGAATGCGATATTCCTCGCTCTGGCGCGGCGACAGATAGCTCGAGTGCGGATCCATCGTATGCGCCATCGCGTTCATGAACGTCTCGAAGACGTCGTCCGCAGTCAGCTGATTGACGCGCCTGAGCACGCGCTCGTAGCGCTGTGTCAGAATCTCGGCGGTCTCCGTCCAGTCCTTGCTGGTCAGGATCAGGCTCAGGCCGTCGTTCTTGACCCGCTGGCGCCAGATCTCCTGCATTTCGTCATCGGCATTCGGCCACGGCAGCTCACTGCGGTCGAAGCGAAACTCCTCGTCGACCGTGAAGTCGGGCTCGGTTTCGAGCAGGGAAATCGCATATTCGATGCGCTCGGCCGTGCGTGCGCGGAACAGGTTGAAGATCTCGAAGATCGGTTCGAGCTCGCCGCTGCGCGCTCGCTCATCGAGCTCGTAGCGGTAGCGTCCGAAGGTCGATATGTCGCTGTTCAGGAAGTAGAGGCGGTTGCCGTCGAGCGTGTCGAGGTAACGGTCGAGGATCGCTGAGGAGAACGAATTGTCGATCCGCGGGCGGGAGTAATGTAGCTCCTCGATAATTCGTGTGACGTTTTGGCTGATTTCGGCGTGTTTCTCGCCGATTTCCAAGTCCGCGAGCGTGTCTGTCGCGGCCGTTGCCGCGCAGGCTAGCGTCAGGGCCAGGGCAGCCCCGGACCACCATCGAATTGCTTGCGTCACGGGTTCTCCTTGTTAAGCTCGCTTCTAGGCCTCTGAAGCGCCAGGATTACGTTAGTTTCCGGCGCCTATCGTAGCGAATCAAGGCCCCGATAGCGAAAATTCCAACACTGTCACGCCGTCGCCCCGCCGAGCTAGGCTCGCCATGCGGGATTGTGCGCCATCGTCGCGGCGCCCAGCCACTCGTCGCCTAAGGTTTTCGACCCTCTCGGGTGGGGTTTGGTTTCATATTGTGTGAAGCCGGGCGCGCTAGGGCAGCGGTGTCCAATCGGCCGTCGTGGCCGTGAGGCAACCGCGGACTGGGAGTCTGTCCGTGTTTGGGCCCCGGCCGGGCCGCGTGTTGGCGCTCGGTTAGCCCTTGCGTCGCTTGTTGACCCGTTCCCAGGATCCGCTGCGATTGAACGTGCCTGTGTTGTATGGGTCGAAGCCGTCGTCTTTTCCGGCCTCGAGTTTGAGGCTCGGGTTGTAGAGTAAATCCGCAGTCGGCTTGCGGGGCGAGGACAGAGGCCGCGGCCGCAGGTCGTCCGGTCTCGTTGGGGTTGCGATGGATTTGGGTCGTTTCGGCGGAATCCGCTTACTGCCGAAGAATTGCCTGACGAGCTTTAACATACATCCTTACCCGTGCATGTGGTGGTACCGTTCCGTGGCCGAGTCAGCGCGTTAGTCACTGCCACAATTCATCTTAATCTGCACGGACAGGCAGGAAACGCGATTTATCGTGAATCTGTGACCCGCGTCACGTCATCGCGCTTGAAACGCCGCCAATGAGCCACCGCTCTAAGTAGCTGAACGATCAGGTAGGGGCTCAAGACCAACATCCACGCAGCGAGGCGCAGTCGGACCAGGTCCGCGCCGATCTGGCTGATCAAGCCAATCAGACCGCCGTCGCCCTCATATGGGCCGACGACGGCTTGGCCGACGAAATAGATCGCAATAGGCACCGGCACGAGGCCGATCACCAGCATGACGACCGCTAATGCAAGCTCGTACTTGATTTGGGAGCGCATAGCTAATCAGGTCCGCGACTTGGTTGCTCGAAAGCGAAACTGAGTATCGCCTATCGTGATCAGATCGTCGTCGTTGAGAATCTGGCGCTCGATTCGTACGGAGTTGACGAATACGCCGTTGCGGCTGCCGAGATCCTCGAGCGTGCAGGCGCCGTCAACGGTCGCCAGACGCGCATGCTCGCGGCTGACGTAGTGTGTCATCAAGCAAATCTCGCAGTGACTGCCGCGCCCGATCACGACTTCGCCATCGTCCAGTGCATGCGTCTCGGGCGTGTCGCTCGTCAGGCAGATCAGCTGTGGCGGAACGCGTTCGGTCTGAGGTACGGACGGCGCGGCCTCAACCGTGTCGTCCATGTCTTTCTCGAGCTCTCGAATCGCAAGCTCGAGCTCCTCGAGGCGATGCAGATCGTCGGAATTGTCGCCAACTTCCTGCTGCAACGCGACCGCCCGTTCGAGCTCCAAGCTCAGCCGATCGACTTTACGCGGCTGGTCGACGGTTTCTTCGGGCGTCTCTAGCGCGACCGCGGTTTCATCGGCTGATGCTGGGGCCTGCATCGACTCAGCGCGTTCGACTACCGGTCGCAGCTGGGTTGCCTCTAGAGCTGCAGTGGCGGCAACGAGCCGCTCGCGGTAGTCGCGAGCGCGCTCGGTCTCGATCTCGACAAGGTGCTCGGCCGCGTTTTGTGCCGCGACGCGCTGCTCGAGCTCGGCCTCGAGCTCATGGATGCGCGTCGATTTCTCGCTGACCTCGTTGGCGCGTTGTCGCCAGATGGCGTTGCGATTCTCGATGTGAGCGGCCAGCGAGGCCAGCTCGTCACGCAGCTTCGCGTTGGCCACCGACTGGGTGTCCGTATGAGCCACTTCGGCGGACGAGGTATTCTCGGCCTCGAGGTCGGCGATACGCTGCTCGAGCAGGCGCGCATTGTCCTCGAGGGCCCCGGCGCCCGCGCGGGCGGTTTCGAGCTCGGCTGCAAGCGCGGCGATCTGTTGATCTCGCTCGTGCACCTGATCGCGTGCCCCCGAGAGCGCCGCCTGAGCCGCCCCGCGCTCGGCTTGGAGCGAGTCGAGTTCGGACCGAGCGTCAGTCAGCTCAGCTGTGCGAGCCGTCAGCTCTTCGCTCGTCTGGCGCCAGCGGCCCTCGAGCTTCGCGAGCTCCGCCTCGAGCGCAACGAGCTTTGCATCGCGGTCGGCAATGTCGCGAACGAGCTCGGTTGCGGTGTCGTCGCGGTGCTCGAGCGTCGGAATTTGCTCAGGGTCAGGCCGTCGATACGGGCCCGTATCCTCTTCCGCTGCAAGCGTCTGATGGGCTTCGGTTCGTTCGTCGTCCTGGTCGACGATGACGTTGGTCAGTATCGGGAGCTCATCGGTCGGATCGTCGTCCGGGAAGCCTTCTCCGTAGAAATTCTTCGACATAACAGAAGATTACAATGGTTTCATGAAGTCGTACACCACGAACTCAGTCGACGGGAACCGTGCGCTCGCGCGCCCAGTCCCGTAGTGCCGTGATCGGCTCGGCCATGACGACCGACAGCGGCCGAGTGCGCTGGAACTCGGCCACGAGATGTGCGGTCGATAACGGCTGTCCTGCCGCATGCGACGCGTAGAGCGCTGCCACGATGCCTTGCTCGAGCTCGGCGCCCGAGAACCCGTCCGTCGAGCCGACGAGCGTAGGAAAGTCGAACGACGCCGGATCGATATCCCGGGCTGCGAGATGAATTCGGAGTATCTCGGCCCGGGCGACAGGTTGGGGCAGATCGGCGAAGAATATCTCATCGAACCGTCCCTTGCGTACGAGCTCCGGCGGAAGCGACGTGATGTCGTTCGACGTTGCAACGATGAACACGTCCGATCGGCGCTCCGACATCCACGTTAAAAACGTGCCGAGCACGCGGCGCGACGTCCCGGAGTCTTCGGAGCCGGTCGCAAGGCCCTTTTCGAGCTCGTCAATCCACAGCACGCATGGGCTCATCGTACCCGCAGTCTCCAATGCGGAGCGCAGATTCTTCTCGGTCTCGCCGTGGTACTTGTCGTACAGAGAGCCGAAGTCGAGCCGCAGCAGCGGCACGCCGAACAAACCGGCTGCCGCTTTGGCCGCGAGGCTCTTACCGCAACCTTGAACGCCGACCAGCAGCACGCCGCGAGGCGGGTCCAGATGCTTGGGACGCTGGCCGTTAAACGCCGCCTTGCGGCGGTTAAGCCAGACCTTGAGGCGGTTGAAACCTGCGACGTCACCGAATGCGGCCGTATCGTACTCGTACGACAACACCCCATCGCGGTTCAGCAACTCGTATTTCGCTCGCATGACGTCGCCGAGGTCGTTGTGCGCAATCGCGCCGTCCTGGTAGATCGCGTTGCGTGCGAGGCGACGCGTATCGGCGAAGCTCAAGCCGCTGAGATTCTTGACGAGCAGCTCCAATGCCTGCGCATCGACACGGACGGTTTCAGCAGGGTTATCGCCCTGGTAGTCCGCGATCAACGTTTCGACGACCTCGCGCGTCTGCGGGGCATTGGGCATGCGCAGGTCGAAGCGGGCCGTGAAGCTCTTGAGCTCGGCCGGCAGCTCGATCTCGTGACTGATCATGATCAGCGACACGTTTTTTTTCGGCGCCGACAGTGCGATGTCCTTGAGCAGCCGAATCGTTACAGGATCGGTCAGGAACGGATGAAAATCCAACAGCCCGTAGATGCCGGGATTTTCGACGGAGCGAATGTGGCGCAGCACGTCGGCTGGCTCGGCGTTATGGCGTTGCGGCTCCAAGTCGAGGTCGAGGCGCTGCAGGCCGTCCGTTATCGTCCAGCGAAACAGCGGCCGGTAGCCGCGCGCCGCGCTCGCTGCTGCGATCTCGATCAATGCGGCGAGCACGCGATCTTCGTCGGTCGTCTCGACGACGATGATCGGGGGACCCGACTTGAGAACGAGCTCGAGGTCGCGACGACTGTTCATTCACGGATAAACGCGGCGGCAGACGCAGCGAGTGTGCGGCGAGCCGTAACCACTTTCAACGGCACACGTCGCGTTCTGTCGAACGCAGCAGCGCGCCGCAGCTACCGATTAGGGAGTAGCAGCCTGCTAGCCGAGGTCGGGTCCGCCGCCGTACCCATACGGCGACGTCAGGAACTCGCGCAGTTGATCGGTCAAGCCGCGGCAGGCCTGAGCCTGAGGTCGGGCGATCAACGGGATCGGGATGATCAGTGCGGGCATGACCGAGCGGCCATGGAAGTCCGCGTAGATTGTCCCTGCCGATTCGAGCTGCTCGATATCCCAGACCGTCGCGTCGTAGCGAGCATCGTCCTCCCACCAGGCGAGGCCCATGCAGCCGGCACCACCGACGCCTGCCGCGCAGCTGATGCCGCCGCCGCTCGACGTGCGCTCGGTCGAGCCGTCTAGCCAGACGAGGAAGCGCACGCCTGTGCCGCGGACGCGGTCCATGACGGCCGGCTTCTCTAGCAGCTCCGAGAGCTCCTCGGTGCTGAGCGGGGCCATCGACGGCTCGAACCAGGGGTAAAGCATGTCCTCGAATTCACGTGTCGGATGCACGTCGATCGCGTCACGGCCGCTTGCGAGCGCATCGCTGACGCAATTGACGAAGCCGGCTTCGGCCTCGTGAGTCGCGTGGTGCTTGCGCGCCAGCACGACAACTTGGTCGCCTTCTCCGATTACGACGTCCGTTTGCTTGTACGGCTCCATACGCGCCGTCACGCCGCAGGCGTTGAGAAATGCCAGTGCGCCGAACGCCAAGACGGAGTTCCGAATCAGTCGAGAGTGGCTCATCCTTGCATTACTCGTCGTTGGGGCCCGTGGAAACGTCCGGGGTTACCGGACTCGAGTCGTCATTCGAGATCAGCATGCCCGTGTTACCAGACTGTAGCGTATTTTGCGCCTGTTGTAGCCAGTATTCGACGGGCGGCTGGCTCGGAAACTGAGTCACGATCACGGCGCCGGCCTCACGCATCGCCACGACGACGGCTTCATTGAGCGATTCCTCGCGATTGCTGCGCATGATCTCCGATTTACCATAACCGCTGACCGGCCAGTCTGCGACGAGATCGCCGTCGGGCTCATAGAGCTTCAACCGATACTGCATCCAGACTTCGGCGAAGTTGTCGCGGCCGCGAACCGGTACCTCGAACTCGAATTTTTCGAGTTCGGGTTTGATGACGCCGTCCAGCGTCGATCGATTATTTGGGCTCGGAATCTCGGTCACGCTCGTGGTTGTCGCGAACATGCCGCCGAGAACCTTCTCGATCATCTCGCGATTTGCGCTGCCGAGCCGAATTGTCCACGTAATTTGTTCTGGGATTTCCTCGAAATGCTCATATTCCGTCAGCGCTTCGTCGAGCAGCAGGCCGACACTGATAGGAAACGGCTCGATCAACGGCGTCGGGATCGTCGCTTCGACCTCGACTTGGGACGCGCAGCCGGCAAGAAACGCGAGGGCGACGCCCGTCGCGGCGAGGAGAGGGGCCGGTAGAGTACTGCGACAAGTCGGTGCGGGCATGCTCGGACCGTTGGATCGTATACCGTATAGACCAGTCGAAGGGCAGTTTTGTTTCATTGGCGAGCCATCACCATACCATGGAATTGGCCGGTTAGAATCACTCCTTTGAACTAACTGGGTTGCGAGCGTCATGGCCGAGTATCGCGCGCCGCTACGTGAGATCCGATTCTGGCTGTCGCTCTTTACAGACAGTGCCGCAGACAGGGCTACGGACGGCGCTGCAACCGGTGTCGGCGGTAACGCGGGGTGGCACGCCGCTCCGCTGGACAACGATGTCGCCGACGCCGTGCTCGACGAAGCGGCACGGCTCGCCGAGACCGTGCTCGCACCGTTGTATCGGCTTGGCGATCAGCGTGGTGCCGAGCTCGTCGACGGCAAAGTCCGAATACCGGAGGAGATCAAGGAAGCCTACGCTCAGCTTGCCGGTGACGGCTGGGTCGGATTGCCAGTCGATGAGGCTTATGGCGGCCAGGGTCTGCCGCAACGCTTGGCGACTGCCGTCAACGAAATCTGGAAATCTGCGAATCTCGCGTTCTCCACGTGCCCGATGTTGACGCAGGGGGCGATCGAAGCTTTGCACGCGCATGCTAGCGACGCACTGCGGCACAGATTCCTGCCGCAAATGACCAGCGGTGCGTGGACCGGCACGATGAACCTGACGGAGCCCCAGGCCGGTTCGGATCTCGGAGCCTTGACCACGACGGCGACGCCGGACGGCGACCGCTATCGAATCAAGGGGCGCAAGATATTCATCACGTGGGGTGACCACGATCTTGCGGACAACATCATTCATCTCGTGCTCGCGCGGATCGACGGCGCGCCCAATGGCGTCAGGGGTATCTCGATGTTCGTTGTGCCCAAATTTCTCGTCAACGACGATGGCACGCTCGGGGCGCGCAATGAGGTTGCGACGGTTGGGCTCGAGGAAAAGCTGGGGATCCATGGCAGCCCGACGTGTGCACTGAATTACGGCGAAGGCGACGGGGCTATCGGTTACCTCGTCGGTGAAGCGAACGCCGGCCTCAGGTACATGTTCACGATGATGAACACGGCTCGGCTGGCCGTCGGTGTCGAAGGCCTGGGCGTTTCGGAGCGCGCCTATCAGCAGGCACTGGCCTACGCGCTCGAGCGCGTTCAGGGCGCGAGCGCGGACGGCTGGCGGTCAGTAGCGATCATCGAGCACCCGGACGTGCGGCGCATGCTGCTGTTGATGCGCGCTGGCTGCGATGCGATGCGCGGGCTTTGTTATCGCGCCGCTGCATTGATCGATACGGCATCCGCCGGTCATGGCGGCGCCGATGAGCGCGTGTCGCTGCTGACGCCGATCGTCAAGGGTTGGTGCACCGAGGTTGCTCAGGAGATCGCGTCGCTCGGCGTTCAGGTGCACGGCGGTGTCGGGTACATAGAGGAGACCGGTGCCGCGCAGGTCCTGCGAGATGCGCGAATCACGACGATTTACGAGGGCACGACGGGTATACAGGCCAACGATCTGGTCAGCCGCAAAATACTGCGTGACGGCGGGCAAGCGCTGCGCGCGTTGCTCGGCGACATTGCGGCCACCCGCGGAGCGCTTGCGTGCGATGACGCGACGGTGCCGATCGGCGATGCGTTGGCGGCCGGTCTCGAGGCGGCAGACGAGGTCGTTGACGCATTGCTGTCACGCGGACTCGAGCAGCCGGCATTCGCAGGCACCGCTGCCGTCAATACGTTGATGCTGCTCGGTACGTTGGTCGCCGGCTGGACACTCGCAATCGGCGCACGTGAAGCCGCTCGAATGCGCGCGGAGCAGGGCGCTGACACTGCCTGGTTCGACGCAAAGATCCGCACCGTGCACTTTTATGCTGAGCATTTCATGCCCCGGATACGCGCTTACGCGGCAGCGATTCTGGCCGGCAGCGACACGATCATGGCGTTCTCAGCGAGCGATCTGCAACGCTGAGCGAATCCTGCCTAGCGCAGTAGCGATACTCGGAACAACACGCGCACGTCTGCGCCGATCCAAGTCGTATCGGCCCATTCCCCCTGGCCGACGCCGAAGCTCAGGCGTGGAACCGTGACCTCGCCTTCGAGCGCGGCGCCGTTGCCTGTCTCGCGAAACGAGAAAGGCACTACGATCGGCTGCGTTTGGTCACGAATCGTCAGTGTGCCGATCGCCTGAAAGTCGTCGTTCCCGAGAGCCTGAAACTCGGTTGCCCGAAACTCCGCTGCGGGCCAGCGCATGACGTTGAAAAATTCCGGCGCGCGCAAAGCTTCGTCGCGATCGGTGTTCAGCGTGTCGACGGAGCCCGTGTCGACCGTAACGGCAATCAGGCTCGTTTCAATCTGATTGGGTGCAAAACGCACTTCCGCGTCAAACTCGCGAAAGTGGCCTTCGAACGCGGCACCTTGCTGCGTGGCGATGAACGTCAGCGTGCTGTCGCGGCCAACGAGCCAGCGCGGGGCCGTTTGTGCGCCGACAGTATGCGATAGTGCGAGCAGTGCGATTCCGATGACGGCCTTGCTCATGGCGTATCTCCGTTCGAGACGAGCATTCGGCGCAGGACATTGTCGTGCAGGACGAAATGATGGTACAGGGCTGCTGTGGCATGAATCGCGACAAGCGCTGACAGCGACCAGAACAACGTGGCGTGGACGAGCATTAGCCGATTCGCCCACGCCTCGCTGGGCGCGATGACGTCCGGTAGCGTCAGCCAGCCAAAATAGCTGACCGGCGTATTCGTAGCCGACGACATCAACCACCCGGATAGCGGCAGCGCAATCATCAGCCCGTACAACGCGCTGTGGCTGATTCGAGCCAGCGAGCTTCGCAGCCGCGTTTCGTTTGGCGGCGGCGCAGGCACGGTGGTGTAGCTGCGCCACAGCAGTCGGAACACAACCAATGCGAGGACCGTCAGGCCCACCGATTTGTGAGTCGCAAGGATGCCGAGCTTCTCGAACAGCGTTGCCGAGTCGGCGCGTTGAGCGAGCACAAATTGGTAGACGATCAATGCGGCGACGAGCCAGTGGAGGCTGCGTGCGACGATACCGTAACCAGTAGGTGAGTTATTAAGCTGAATCAAACGATACTCCGCGCGTAGCCGAGCCGCGACGACGGAGGATATTAACTCCTACTAACGTCTAGTTGCCGTTGCGACAGCGGCCCTCTAGACTCGGGCGCAGTTCGAGTCAGCGCGATGCGGCTTACAATTGCCGGGTCGTTTTCGCGTACGCAGTAACTTCGAGTGGATTTCGTCCGATGATGCGATCGCCGGCCGTGTTGATGGGCAGCCTCGTTGCTGTCGTTGCGCTCGGCGTACTCGTCTGGCGGGCCGGTGTGTTCGGGCCGTCGTCGCTCGATAGGGGCCGTGAGCTTGCGGCGCTCTACTGCGGCCAGTGTCACATTCAGCCGTCGCCCGAGATCTTGCCGAAGCGCAGCTGGGAAGCCGCACTCGGCTACATGGGCTACTGGCTCGGTATGACGGACCTGAGTTTTCTCGACGATCATCCGAGCTACACACAGGCTAACGTAGCCTCGCGCCATGAGGTATTGCTTCGCGAAAACGCATTTCCGGCAGCGCCGCTGTTGAACACCGACGATTGGCAGCGGCTCCGCGATTTTTATGTGGCGAGTGCGCCCGAGGAGCCGTTACCGCCGGTCGGCAAGCCGGAGCTGGCCTGGGAGCTCGATCGTTTCGACGTCTTTCGAACGAGCTATCGTCAGAACACCGCCGTCGCGACGACGCTCGTGCATATCCGCGAAAGCGCACAAGAGGTCTATATCGGCGACAGCATCGCGCAGACGTTGACGGTGCTCGGCAGCGACGGTCGCGTCAACGCGGGGCCGCGCCGCTTTCGGCCGGACGTTACGCCCGTCGATTTGGAGTTTATCGGCAACGTCGGCTATCTCGCATCGATCGGTGACTTGATGTCGACTCAACCGCCCGAGGAGCGTCTTGCGCACATAGCAGCGATCGAGCTGGTCGACGACGGCTTGACGAACGCGACCGCAACGGTTGCACTCGACGAGCTCTATCGCATGGCAGACATGAAGCCCGTCGATCTCAACGGCGACGGTCGGCTCGATTTCATCGTCTGCGGTTTCGGCGCGATCGCCGGCAACGTGACCTGGCACGAGCAGTTACCCGACGGTAGCTTCGAGGAGCACGTGCTGATTAATCGACCGGGTGCCGTCAAAGCCGAGGTCCACGACTTCAACGCCGACGGCTTGCTCGATGTTGTCGTGTTGCTCTCCGACGCACGCGAAGGGCTTTATATCTTCGAGAATCTCGGTGACGAGCAGTTTGCGACCCATGAGGTGTTCGCAACACATCCTGCTTACGGGCATACGTATCTCGAGATGCACGATTTCAACGCCGACGGCTCGATGGACTTCCTCGTCGTCAACGGCGACAACGTCGACTCCGATCCGTACAACACGCCCAAGAACTACCACGGTATCCGGATCTATCTGAGCCGCGGCGCTTACGAGTACGAGGAGGCCTATTTCTATCCGATGCAGGGCGCGTTTGTTGCAAAAGCAGCCGATTTCGATGCCGATGGCGATCTCGACATTGCCGGGATCTCGTTTTATCCAGACTTCGAGTCCGAGCGCTGGGAGGGCTTCGTTTACCTCGAGAATGACGGCGATCTGTCGTTCAGCGCGTCGTCGAGCGAGGAGCTTACGCGTGGGCGATGGATGACGATGGACATTGGCGATCTCGATGGCGATGCCGACGTCGATATCGTGCTCGGCGGCGGCTACATTCCCGTCGGCATGTTCGCGTACATGGACTTGTTCAACGAGCTGGCGAGCACGGCACCGCCGGTACTGATTTTGAAAAATACACTCAACTAAGTTCTATAACCAACTGTTAAATAAAACAATAATAGAGCCCGTATAAGTGTCCACTCAGGACAATGTTAGGTGGCGGCCCGCATTACGAGGTGGGCAGGCTTGCGCTCAACGACAGCCGATAGCGCCTGCCGAGGCTCGGAAATCCAATGGCATCCTCGAATGCTTGATCGCCGACATCATCGAGCGCAAGGCCTAACGACACCTGCGGTGACAGTTGCCACCGCACGGCGATGTCGGCGCGCGTGTAACTCGAAAGCGTGCGCTCGCCCGTCGGGATAGCCTCGTCCCGCCGGCTGCCGACGTAACGTAGGCTCGCATAGATGCTCAACGCGGGCGTCGGCAGCCATTCTGCGGCGAAGCTCGCGTAGCGCTCGGGTCGTTGTCGCAAGCCGCTTGGTGAGCCTGCAACATCGATATCGAGCCATGTCGCCGTGCCGATCAGCGTCAGATCGCGTTTAAGCCGGTGTCGAGCCCGCCACTCGATGCCGTGCGTGTCGACGCGGTCGCGGTTGACGTTACGAAAGGAGTCGAAGTCGAAGTCGATTAAATCGACGTACTGCTGGGCGAACAGCGCTACGCCGAGACCGCCGGCATTGGCTGGCTCGCCAAAGTCGATGCCGACTTCCCAGCTCTCAGCCGTCTCGGGGCGCAGCTCGCTATTGCCCGTTAGCGGGTCGCCGAGCGCAAATAGGCTCGGCAGCTTGTAGGCGCTCGCGGCGGTGACGTAAATCCGTGACGCTATCGTGTCTGGCTGGTAGCTCAGATTGATGCGATGAGTCGTCGCGCGCGCGGCAACGTCGCTGTCGTCGACGCGCAATGCCGCCTCGAGTCGTAGCGGGTCGGCAATCGGCACGCCGATCTCGGCGAATACGGCCGTGTTGTCCCGATCGAGAGAGTAGCCCGTCGGTAGCGCCACACCGGGGGCGATCTCGAGCGCACCGACGCTGTTGCTGCGCTGCTTCTCCAGGCTCAAGCCGACAGCCGTCTCGATGGCAGTACCGAACGTCGAGTTAATAAATGCGGTGACGGCCCGGCGTGAAAACTCCGTCTGCGAGCGATTCGGCGGAATCGCCCCGCCAGGCCCTGGCGTGACACCTGGCGAGTCGACGCGCTCGTCGTGATCGAACGCACTGCCCATCACAGTCAGCTCATGGCCGTCTGCAATCGGTGTGTGCCACGTTCCGCCGATCGTCGTATCGATCGTGTCTCGATGGTCGAGGTCACGGCTCACGGCGTACACGGGCCCGCCGCTGCTGTCCGGAAACGCAAGAAACGACGATTCATTGCGCCGTGCGTGCAGCACGAGGCCCGAGCGATCGTCGAGGCCGGCGAGCTCGAAGGATCCATTGACGCTTTTGACGCGGGCACTGGCGTCTGCATTGTTGCGGCCGTCGCGGAGGTCTGCGGCGTTGACGGCAAACGCCGATCGCTGCCCTGTGGGGCCGCTGAGCCGTGCCGCGTATCTTGCGTAGTCCTCGTTGCCTGCAGCGATCGCGCCGTCAACGCCAAGACGCTCGCTCGCACGGCGCGTCACGATATTAATGACCCCGCCGAGCGCGTCGGAGCCGTAGATCGACGACAGCGGGCCGTTCAGGACCTCGATGGACTCGATCTCGTCGATGGACAGGGCTGCGAAGTCGAATGAGCCACCGCGGGTGTTCGTCGGATCGTTAACCTGCACGCCGTCGACGAGTACGGCCGAGAAGTTGGGCTCGGCGCCGCGTATCAGTACCTCTCCGACGCTACCGCGACCACCCGGTAGATTCGTGTGCAGGCCTACGGCATCGGCGAGCAAGATCGGAACCGACGGCTTGTCGCGCATCTCGAGCGTTGCCCGATTGATCGTCGTGCCGCCAACGGACGTCGCCGAATCGAGGCGGCTAGTCGTGACGACGATCGTCTCTAGGACTTGCGTCGCATCGCTTTGGGCATCGACGCGGCTAGCGCTTGCGAAGCAGAGCCCCGCCGCGAGGCTGAATCTAATTGTGGCGTTGCCGAGGTGCACGTCGTCGCCTAGAACGCGTACTATTCACAGCTTCGCGGTGGCGGTGCCACCCGGATGAAAGGGCGCAGACCCGCACGATACAGAGATATGCGGACGGCGTCGTTGGCTCGGAGTCATGCGTCGGAAGCGAACAGCCTAGTAGGAAGGCACAATAGCAAGATGAGTGACAGTGATCGACATCGCGACGCGCCGCGCTGGTACCAGCACGGCAAGTTCTTCTTCGGCTGGTTGCGCAATCCTCGGCGCGTTGGCGCAGTGTTTCCGAGCAGCCCATCGGTCGGCAAATTGCTCGTTACCGGTGTGCGCCCGGGCTCGCGTGTCATCGAGCTCGGCGGCGGAACCGGGACCGTTACGCAGGCGATCCTCGAGGCTGGGGTCAGCCCAAAGGACTTGGTCGTGCTCGAGAAAGACCAGGGATTCGCCAAGTTCTTGCGCCGGCGCTTCCCGGACGTCAACGTCGTCAATGCCGATGCCGTGAATCTCGATCAGTATGCCGATGCGCTGTCTGGGCCGGTCGACTTCGTCATCAGCGGCTTGCCGTTACTGCTGTTCTCCAACGATGAGAAGAAGCGGCTGCTCGATAATGTCTTCAAGGTACTCGCGCCGACCGGGCGCTTCCAACAGTTCTCCTATGTCGCCCGATGCGCGGTGTCCACGACGCTGCTGCGCGCGCTCAGTGCGCGCGCGACGTTGATCGGCGTTGCGCCATTCAATGTGCCGCCGGCGTTCGTATTTCGCGTGCGCCGCAGCGCCGCCGAGCGGCGCGGACAGTCGCTGCTGCGACGGACATTGCGTAGCCTGGGCCGGGCGAAACGGTCAGCGTGACCGTGACCGTGGCTGGGGCTCGCTAGAAAGAGTAGAGATCGACAATGACCGACACCGATTGGGAGCAGCAGTTCGAAGAGCTAGTTGCTTGTGAACGCAGTGCGATGATCGACTTGTTGGATGCGTCGCGTGCGCTGACCGGGGCATTTCGGCCGTCGGGGACGACTCCGGAAGATGCGGCCGCGGCGTTTGCCCAACAGTTCGATGCATGGCGGGCAGCGGCGGATGCCGTCGCCGAATGCGCTCTAGCGAAGCTAGATGCAGACTAATTTTCGATGACAAGAGCTAAACCGCGGGGAGAGCAACATGTTTCGCAGCGTGACCGTCATTACCCTGAGCTTATCCGTGGTGGCGCTCGTCGTCGCACAGGCACCAACGAACACACGGCGCATGCTGTTGCGGAGCGATGCGCCGACGCCGGGGTACGAAATCGTGCTCGTCGAGGGCACGATTCCGGTCGGCGGGCGTGAGGGGCGGCATATGCATCCGGGCGCGCTCGTTGCCCGCGTGCTGTCGGGCACGGTTCGGCTCGACCACGAAAACCGGGAGTCGGTCGTCTACGAGGTTGGCGATTCGATGCAGATCGAGCCGAATACGGTTCACGAGGGTGTCAATGTCGGCGACGTCCCGGCCGTTCTTCTAGCCACTTTCGTCGTCGAGAAAGGCCAGCCGATGACGACACAGGTCGACTGACTCCGGTCAACCAGCAGCTACGCGTCGAGGATGCTGCGCTCCATGCGCTCGGTCAGCTCAGCGGTGACCTCCGGTTCGATGTCGAACCACATCCGCCAAGCCGGGCGCCCCTGATGGAGTAGCATCCCGAGGCCGTTGATCGTCGGGTTGCCGCGTAGCCGCGCCGCTTCTAGGAACGGCGTTTCGAGCGGAATGTAGATGATGTCGGCGACCAGCGCGTCGGCCGGCAATCGATCGAGCATCACATCGAGCGGCGGTTCGCCGATCATGCCCTGGCTTGTCGTGTTGACGGCCATCGCCGAGCCGTCCAGCACTTCATTGCGTTCGCTCCACGGATAAACCGAGATCGGTCCGCCAATGTTCCTGGCAAGCACGTCGGCTCGCTGCTGTGTGCGGTTGACGAGTCGGATCTCGCTAGCGCCTTCGCGAAGCAAGCCGTAGCAGACGGCGCGCGAGCCACCACCGGCGCCGAGCACCGTGATCGGACCGGCATCGGCCCGCCAGTCCGGGTACTGCTGCTTCAGGTTATTGATAAATCCGAGCCAGTCGTTGTTCGTGCCGAACAACGAGCCGTCGGGCCGGACGACGACACAGCTGATTGCGCCGATGGCTTTCGCCGTGTCGTCCACCTCATCGACGATAGCCATTGCATCTTGTTTGTGCGGAATCGTCAGATTGCATCCGGCGAATCCGAGTGGATGCAGTGCCCGCAATGCCGGCTCGAGTGTGCCAGGCTCAATCGCAAGCGGCACGTAAGCACCCGCAAGGCCGAGCTTATTGAACCAAAAATTGTGCATCAGCGGCGAGCGCGAATGCATGACGGGCCAGCCCATGACGGCGGCGAGCATGAAGCGTTGTTGGTCGGTCATCGTTGAAGATTCGGTGCCGGAACGCTTCGCGCAGTCGCAGCCACGTTGGATCGGGTCCGCTCAGCGCGCATCGGCGGCTTCGAGCTTGGCATGGAAGTGATCCCAGGTGCGCTTGAACAGTTTCTCGTTGAAGAGCTTTTTCTGGCAGGCCTCGATCTCTTCTGGGCTGAACGCATATGGTGTGCCGACTTGCAGCGACATGTACTGCCGATAGGCGTTCTCTTCGAGATAATTCGCTAGCACGAACGCGTCAACGATCGACTTGCCGACGGTCACGGCGCCATGCGCCTTCATCATCGCCGCCGGCCCGTCGCCAAGCGTGTCGGCTAGGCGCTTGGCCATCTCCGGGTTGTTGATCGAACTGGGCGAGTCGAGGATCGGCATCGGATACACCAACGTGCCTTGGCCGTAGACTGGCAGATACCCATGACCCGTCATTGAAAGAAACGTCGACCACTTCGGGTGCGCATGCACGATCGCGGCAACGTCGTCGCGCGACTTGTAGATACCCGCATGCAAGTGGAATTCGAGTGGCGGCGTGCCGTTGCCCTCGAGCACGTTGCCGTCGAAGTCGATTGTGCAGATATCCGCCGTCGTCAGTCGGCTGCGCTGGCACGAGCCGATATTGATGTACATCCTGCCGTCGCCGGCGCGCGTGCTGACGTGGCCGTTGTAGTCGATGATGTCGGAGCGCTCCAGCATCCGGATGCAGTCGACGAGCTGCTGCTTGAGTCGATCGTTCTCCGTTGCGAGCTCGGTGGTTGCTGTCGCCATAGCTATAGCCTCTCGGTTACCAGCCAAGCGTTGCGCGGACCTGGGAGCGCCATAGGTTCCACGCGCGCACGCCGGCGCTTTGATTGATGACATCGGCTAGCTCGCCTTCCTCGACCGACAGCGCCGCGATCGGCCCGTCGCCGGACAGCGCGACGGCCCAGTGCTGGATGCGTGCGCTAACCTCAGTGTAGACCGCTCGAAACACGGCGTCTTGCAGCGTAGGCCCGCATGCGACTGAGCCGTGGCCGCGCATCAGGCCGACGTGCTTGTCGCCGAGGCAGTCGGCGAGCGCGATGCCGCGATCCGGGTCGCTGACGAGCATGTCGGTAGCGCCGAATTGTTCGCTGATGTCGAAGACCGGCACGCCGGCGGCCAAAAACGCGGCGTTGTGGAACATCGCCTGCATACCCGTCGTGACGAGGCCGAATGGAATAACCGACGGCGAGTGACTGTGGACGACTGCCATGACGTCCGGGCGCGCCCGATAAATCTCGCCGTGGATGAATCGCTCCAGAAAGCCGCTGCGCCCTGCGGCGTTGACGGCATTGCTGTCTAGGTCGTACTCGATGATGTCGTCGGGCGTCACGAGCGCGGGAGCCATCGAGCGCGCCAGCAGATACCGATCGGTTGCATCGGGATGGCGCATCGATACGTGCCCGAATCCGTCGACGACACCCTGCGCCGCAAGTATTCGGCTTGCAGCCGCGAAGTCCGTGATCAGGTCCGAGGGCAGCCGGCCCCCGGATGTTGGCGTATCGCTCATTGCGCGTGATCCTCCGTCGATATCAAATGATTACTTTGGTCATGAGGCCCGCTGGGAATATCTCCTCGGGCGTAAACTGGCGATGGGCGATGCCTTGCTGATATGTGTACAGCGCCATCTGCTCCCAAGTCGGCCGATTCTCCTCGATTCCGTAAGGGAACAGGTCGCCGCCGAACCGGTCGCGCATCTCCCGCGCATACGTTGCAAGCCACGGGACCGGATAACGCGACACGGCTGGATCGAGCAGCCGTTCGACACTGCGTTGCTTGGACTCGAGAAACGCGTTGTAGAGATTTCTGGCAACCCACGGCTGTTCGTCGACGAT
This sequence comes from Rhodospirillaceae bacterium, assembly GCA_024640685.1. Taxonomy (GTDB): domain Bacteria; phylum Pseudomonadota; class Gammaproteobacteria; order Steroidobacterales; family Rariloculaceae; genus JAHEEM01. The sequence goes on along the minus strand of JAHEEN010000027.1, from coordinate 2,951 downwards.
TTTCTTGCGCATTGCGACGATGTGCATGATCGGCCAAACCTGCGTTCGCTCGTAGTAGGCCTTCTCCATGTCGACGTAGTCGGGAAATAGTCGCACGACGTCGGGGTGGCCTTCGAGAAAGCACGTCGGTGGTCGCGCGATGATCGCGCAGTCGATGTCGCCCGCGGCGAGCAGCTCGCTCAGCGATTTGTCCTTGACGCGAGTCAGTCGGACGCCGTCGGGCAGGTTGAGCTCGACTTTCTCCTCTCGTCCCGGCGCGTTCGCGCCGGCTTGGTACCAGTGCACGTCCTTGAGCTCCACGCCCATCTCGTTGTGCATCCAGCCGCGCATGTAGACGGCCGCAGAGTGTGCCCACTCCGGCGAGCCTATGCGCTTGCCGCGCAGGTCCTCGACCGTCTCGATCCCGCTGTTGCGATTGACGTAGAACGAGCTGAAGCGAAACAGGCGCGAGCAGACGACTGGCAGCCCGACGACATCGGTGTCGTCACGCGTGACCTGAGTCGTGAACTTTGCGAACGACAGCTCCGAGAGGTCGAACTCGCGATTCGCAGTGAATCGCGCAAAGCACTCATGGTGGCCGAGCAACAGCCAATTGAGGTCGATGCCCTCGGGCTTGACGGTCCCGACACGGATGTCGCGGAAGTGATCGTAATCCGTCGTCGCGATCGTCAGCGGCAGCAGTGACAAACCGGTCCCTCGTCGTGTATCTGTTTGCTACGTTCAGTCTGCGCGCCGCGGCCCGAGCGGCTCGTGACCCGGGACAGGCACCGAGACGACGCGGTTACGCAGCGTGCCCAGGTTGCCGATCACGACTTCGACGGTCTGACCCTCGGCAAACACCATCGTCGGTTGCGGAACGCCGGTTGCGATGATGTCGCCGGGCAGGAGCGTCATGCGCTCGCTCAGATACTCGATTGTCTGCTCGACGCTGAACGTCAAGAACGAGGTATTGCCATTGGGCACGGGCCAGTCGTGGAGCTCGCCGTCGATGTAGCCGGCGACTTCGGCCGCGTTCGGATTCGGCACGTCCTCTTTGAGCGTCAAATAGGGGCCGATCGGCGTGAACGTATCGAGCGACTTACTCATCGACCCGCCCTGTGTGCCGTGCCGGCCTTGCGGCAGGTCCCGCGAGCTGACGTCGTTGAGCATCGTATAACCGACGACGTAGTCGAGCGCATCGGCCGCAGATACTGCGCGCGCTTCCCGGCCGATCACAATCGTGAACTCGGGCTCGTAAACGCCGGTTGTCAGAAGCCCCCAAAGATTGATATCGGTGCCGTGACCTGTCAACGACGCCGGCGACTTGAAGAAGAAGCTCAGGTACTCGGCATCGTCGTACGCGCCTGGTGTGCCATCCGATGCTCGACGCTGGTAGGCGCCGGCCAACGACATGACTTTCGATGGATTCAACACCGGCGGTAGATAGTTAACCGCGGTCGGTGGATGAAAGACCCGTCGCTCCGCGCCCGGTTCCTCGAAACGGCCTCGGTCCCTGAGGGCGACGACCGCGTCATGAATCGTTTTCGTCGCTTGAATCGGTCGGTCGCCGGCTTCGATCAGCGAGCGCATGTCGATTGGAATCGGTGGCAGGCTCGCGATCTCAGGTGAATCGACGGCATACAAGTAGCCGATCGCGTTGTGGATATCGACGATGTCACTGCCGCCCTCGCCGCGCGTTGCGCCGAGACGGGGGCCGCGCTCGTCGGCCTGGAATGTCAGTAATCGAAACGTGTCGGAGTCGGACGTCTGGGCCGCGCTCTCGATAGGTATCGTCGTCAGGCTCGAGAGTGCGACGCATGCGAGCGCAACCGATGCGATGCCGCATCTATTCATCGTTGGATCCCCCCGCTAGTGTTGTTCTTCTGAGCTGACATTATGCATCGAATTCGCACCTTCCGTGCATGCCCGATCGGGCCCGAGTTGCCGTGATATATTCGCTCGACCGATCGCGGCGGTGACGAAAAGGGGTTGGAATGGGCCGCAGACTCTCGCGGCGCGAGCTGCTGAAGAACACCGCGGCCGTTGGCGCAGCAGGTGCGGTTCCGGCTGCTGCTTGGTCGCCGCTCGTCAACGCCCAGGGCGCCGATGTGCCCGCGTCCCTGACGGCGGACGCTTTTCAAACGCTCGAAGCTGTCGTCGCGCGCCTGATTCCAGCCGATGCCAATGGCCCAGGCGCGCTCGAGGCCGGCGCTGCCAGCTACATCGACCGGGCCCTGGGCAACGCGCTCGCCGATGCGCTAGCGCGTTACAGAGCCGGGCTCGCAGCACTTGACGCGCTGGCCGTCGAGCGGACGGGCCGCGCATTCGCTGCGCTCGACGCCGCGATGCAGGACACGCTGCTGCACGAGATCGACGCCGATTCGGCGCCCAACGCCGCGCTAACAGGGTTCGTCGCCGTCGTGCTGGGCCACACGATCGAGGGCACGTTCGGCGATCCACGCTACGGCGGCAATCGCGATTTCATCGGCTGGAACTTGATCGGCTACCCGGGATTGCGTCTCGCGGTTGCGGCAAGCGACCAGCGGATGAGTGACCTGCCGCAATGGACTCGCAGCTCCGCTTATGAGCTTGCGATGTTCGAGTCGCTCGACCCGGAAAGCGAGTTCGATGACGACTAGGCTCGCACCGACCGACGTCGCGGTGGTGGGCTTGGGTGCGGCCGGCGGCGTCGCCGTGTTGCCGCTTGCAGACGCAGGTCTCGACGTCGTCGGGCTCGAGGCCGGGACCTGGTTGCGCAGCTCGGACTTCGCGCCCGATGAGCTGCGTAACAACGTTCGCGGTTGGCCGCACTCGGTGCAGAAGGCGAACCGCGAGATCCCGGTACACCGGTTGAGCGCCGACTCTCCCGATCTGCCTCGGTTTCGGGTTCACCCGATGATGAATGCGGTCGGCGGCACGACGCTGCATTACTGGGCGCAGAGCTGGCGCCTGAATCCTTGGGACTTCGAGGT
>JAHEEN010000186.1 GCA_024640685.1 Rhodospirillaceae bacterium | reverse complement strand
TCGCGCTTCGCAACGCCCGTGAGTATGACCGCGTATCGAGGCCGATCTCGCGCTGATTGATGATCGATTTCTTGTTGCTGTGCAGAAACTCGATCGGGTCCTCGATCGTTACGATGTGCGAGGCCGAGTTCTCGTTGCGATAGTTGATCATCGCTGCGAGCGTAGTCGACTTGCCGGAGCCCGCCGCACCAACCATTAGGATCAGTCCGCGTCGTAGCATGACCAAGTCTTTGAGCCCATCCGGCATTCCGAGCTGCTCTAGTGTCGGCAACTCTGGCGTTACGTAGCGCAACACCATCGCGACATTGCCGCGCTGATGAAAAATATTGACGCGGAAGCGACCGATTCCTGACTCGGAGACCGCAAAATCGATCTCGAGATTGCGCGTAAACTCTTCGAGCTGATGCTCGTTCATGAGCTCGAGCGCGGCTTGACGCACCATTTTCGGCGTCAACTCCATCTTGTTGACTGGCATGATCTTGCCGTCGATTTTGATCATGACCGGCGCATGGGTCGTAAAAAAAAGGTCCGAGGCCTTTTTGTCGACCATGAGTTTGAACAACGGTTTGACGTTCATTGCAGTAGCGAGATTGGCTACGAGAAACTAGAGCCTGACAGCTCCACGCTCGTCGTCGTCCATCAGCACGAGGCTGTCGCTCTGCTCGTCGCTCGAGGAGGCCTCGCGCTTGCTCTCGAGCTTGATCTTCAGGCGAATCTCGTTCTTCGAGTCGGCGTTGCGTAACGCCTCTTCGTACGAGATCACGCCGTCTTCATAGAGCTTGAACAAAGCCTGATCGAATGTCTGCATGCCGAGGCGATTCGATTTAGCCATGATCTCTTTGATCTGAGCAACCTCACCACGAAAAATCAGATCGTTGATCAGCGGTGACGCCAGCATGATCTCCATCGCTGCAACTCGACCCATGCCGTTCTCTCGCGGTATCAGTCGCTGGGAAATCATCGCCGTGATGTTGAGCGATAAATCCATCAGCAGCTGGTGACGCCGCTCCTCGGGGAAGAAATTGATGATGCGGTCGAGTGCTTGGTTGGCACTGTTCGCGTGCAGCGTCGCGACGCAGAGATGCCCGGTCTCCGCGAACTGAATCCCGTATTGCATCGTCTCCTGATCGCGAATCTCGCCAATCATGATCACGTCGGGTGCCTGCCGCAGCGTGTTCTTCAGCGCATTGTGCCAATTCTGCGTATCGACACCGACTTCGCGATGCGTGATGACGCAGCCGTGGTGCGGGTGCATGTACTCGACCGGATCCTCGATCGTGATGATGTGGCCGTGCGAATTCTCGTTACGATGGCCGATCATTGCGGCCAGCGTCGTCGACTTGCCCGAGCCCGTGCCGCCGACGACCAAGCACAGACCGCGCTTCGTCATCGCCACTTCCTTGAGCTGCGCGGGCAGATCGAGATCCTCGAACGACGGGATCTGCGTAACAATGGTTCTGAGGACGGCCCCAACCTGCCCTTGCTGCACGAAGGCACTGACACGAAAACGCCCAATGCCTTGCGGCGCGATCGCGAAATTCGCTTCCTTCGTCGCGTCGAATTCCTTCGCTTGACGATCGTTCATGATCGACCGAACGATCAACGAACTCTGCTCCGGAGACAACGGACGATCGGCGTAGGGCTTAATCGCACCGTCAATCTTGATAGCCGGTGGAAACCCAGCGGTGATGAACAAGTCCGAGCCGTTCTGCTCGACCATCTTCTTGAGCAGATTTTGAGTCAGTCTGACTGCTTGGTCGCGTTCCATCTCGACGCGCTCCTGGACGCCTTAGCGCCCGGCTTAGAAATTTTCCTTGTTGGCAGCTTTGAATCGAGCCTCTTCCTTCGTGATGAGGCCTTTCGTCATCAGCTCCTGCAAGTTCTGATCGAGTGTCTGCATACCGACCGACTGGCCGGTCTGGATTGCCGAATACATCTGTGCAATTTTGCCTTCGCGAATCAAATTTCGAATCGCCGGCGTGCCTATCATGATCTCGTGAGCGGCGATTCGCCCGCCGCCGATCCGCTTCAGCAGCGTCTGCGAAATAACCGCCCGCAGCGACTCCGACAACATGCTGCGGACCATCTCTTTCTCCGCGGCAGGAAATACGTCGACAACACGATCGATCGTCTTCGCTGCCGAACTCGTATGCAACGTGCCGAATACGAGGTGGCCGGTCTCGGCGCCGGTCAACGCGAGCCGAATCGTCTCTAGATCACGCATCTCGCCGACGAGAATCACATCGGGGTCCTCGCGCAATGCCGAGCGCAACGCTTCGCTGAACCCAAGCGTATCGCGATGGACTTCGCGCTGATTGATCAATGATTTCTTGCTCTCGTGGACGAACTCGATCGGATCCTCGATCGTGATGACGTGGTCGGGCTTGTTGTCGTTGACGTAGTCGATCATCGCCGCGAGCGTCGTCGACTTACCCGAGCCCGTTGGTCCGGTGACGAGCACGAGGCCGCGCGGGTGCATCGAGATATCCTTAAAAATCCGCGGCGCACCGAGATCGTCGAGCGTCAATATCTCCGACGGGATCGTCCTGAAGACCGCAGCACATCCACGATTCTGATTGAAGGCGTTGACGCGAAAACGCGCAAGTTTCGGAATCTCGAACGAGAAATCGGTTTCGAGGTATTCCTCGAAGTCCTTGCGCTGTTTGTCGTTCATGATGTCGTAGACCATGCTGTGCACTTCTTTGTGCTTCAGTGCAGGCATGTTGATTCGCTTGACATCACCGTCGACGCGGATAATCGGCGGCACGCCAGCCGATAGGTGCAGGTCGGAGGCATTATTCTTGACGGCGAACGCGAGCAATTGTGCGATGTCTACGGCGGCCATATGGCTTCCTCTACATCTAGAAACGACGCTCCGATCTCGGAGCTTGGCATAATGTCGATAGTATAGCGATCGCCCCAAGGCAAAGCGTGACTGATATCACGGACCACCTCGCGCAGATTCGCCAGCGGATAGAGACTGCGGCAGATTCGGCCGGCCGCGATGCGGCCGGCATCACGCTGCTCGCCGTCAGCAAGACTCAGCCCGTAACGGCCGTTAGCGAGGCCTACCGTGCAGGGCAGCGCGACTTCGGCGAGAACTTCGTGCAGGAAGCGATCGCAAAGATAGAGGCGCTCGGCAACTCTGAGGCGCGCTGGCATTTCATCGGCCAAATTCAAAGCAACAAGACGCGTGATATTGCTCGGCATTTCGATTGGGTCCATACGATTGATCGGCTCAAAACGGCGTCGCGCCTGAGCGACCAACGAGCCCATTACGCCACGCCACTGGCCGCGTGCATACAGGTCAATCTCGCCGAGGAGCCACAAAAAGGCGGTGTGTCGGCGACCGACCTCGAGGACCTTGCATGCGAAGTTGCCAAGCTACCGCGAATCGCTTTGCGCGGTCTGATGACGATCCCGCCGGCCGACGCCACCGACGACGAGATCTCCGCATCGTTCGCCGAGCTCGGCACGTGGCTTAGGCGACTCAATGAACGCGGTCTAAATCTCGATACCTTGTCTATGGGCATGTCGGCAGACTTGGAGCTTGCGATTGCGCAAGGCAGCACAATCGTGCGCGTTGGCACGGCAATCTTCGGGCCAAGGCGCCACCGAGGCTGATTTGACGTTTCAAACCCTGTCACACAACCTGACCATGTTATCTTTCGTAGCGACGCAAGACCTTTGGCAACCATGAATAATTCTCTGCAAGCGCTGCTGTTTCTCGTCAGAACACTCGGCGATCTCTACGTACTCGCATATCTTCTACGGTTCCTACTGCAGTGGGTACGAGCGGATTTTTACAATCCATTGGCGCAAGTCATCGTCCGAGTCACGACGCCGCTGATTCGTCCGGCCCGCCGACTCATTCCATCCGCCGGCAATGTGGATCTACCGACGCTCGTCGTGCTGATCGTTCTCGAAGCGATGCTGGTCGGCGCAATTCTCGCGATTGTGTCAGTCCAGGTCTCGGTCGGGATGTTTGTGTTATTCGTGATCATCAGGCTGATCAGCTCGACGCTGTGGCTCTATATGGTCAGCATCATCGTTCTCGTCGTTCTGAGCTGGATTGCACCGGGCGGCTATCACCCGATTGGGCAGCTGCTCGCAGAGCTGACCGAGCCTCTGATGCGCCCTGCGCGACGGCTGTTGCCGCCGATGGGGGGCCTCGATCTGTCACCGATGCTCGTAATAGTCGGGCTCGTTGCCGTTCGCATTGCGTTGCCGTTGCCGGCGTTCTTGCACTGACGAGAACCCGCCGGCCGGTAATTTCGGTACGGGCGACACCACGTGAGATACCGCTATGGTACGCGCGACGTCCCGGCCCGGGGATGGCGACACTCGCCCCTCTCGCGCTCAGCGAGCGCTGAGATCTCAGCGACCACTGACGCGTAGGCGACCAAGGACAGGCCGGCGCGCGTTGGAGTATGCTAGTCCGCATATCTCACCGCGCGTCGCAGTCGCGACATGGGAGGTGCTATGAGCGTCAACTTTCGCTGGGCCGCAGCGTTCGCATTGGTCGCCGTCAGCGGTTGCTCCGAGCCGCCCGCGCCGACGACGAGCAACTCCGTACCCACGGTCACGGCACCGGAAAGCTCTCGCGACTTCGGTGACTACGTCGTTCACTTCAATGCAATCAATACGGATCAACTGACGGCGGAAATCGCTCGCCAATATGACATCGTGCGCAGCAGCAACCGCGCAATGCTCAACGTCAGCATTCTGCGCAAGGACGAAGGCGCATCGGGCGTTCCGGTGAGCGGTAGCGTTGCTGCGTCGGCCGTCAACCTGACCGGTCAACTCAAGGCGCTGACTGTGAGAGAAATTCGTGAGGAAACGGCCGTCTACTACATCGCCGAGTTTGCCGTCGCAAACGAAGAGACGTTGATCTTCACGATCGATGTCACACCGATCAACGAGCCGAGTCGGTTCTCGGTACGCTACATGAAGCAATTCTACGTAAATTGACGCATCGCTAGCCCGGATATCTCACCGGGTCTCCGGATGCTGGCGAAGCGCAGGGACTGTTGGGCGCCGGGCTGGAGCGACAACCATGGCCGTAGCCATGGCTCGAGGGAAGCCCAAGAGGGCCTGGACGGGCCAGCGACGGAGTAGGCCGCAAGCGGTCGACACAGAGCTAGTTGCGCTCAGCTCCCCATGACTGCATTGCGTATGCGGATCAAATCGGCGTGCGACACGTACAGCAAGTCGGCGAGCTTGCGGACCAGATGGTCCTCATGCTTGTCGAGATGGTCGTCGGCGACAGCCACACTCCAGCACATCTCGATGACCGCGTGTTTCTCCTGCGTCGACAAGTGCTCGTGAAGAAGCCGCGTGAACCCCTGCAGCGTAACGGCTCGATCGGCCTCCTGTTCGGCCTGCTGGACGAGCAATAACGCCTCATCCTCGTCGAGCTCGAAATGCTGCTTGAGCTGAGCGAACACCGCTTCGTTCTCCGTCAAGTCTTCGCGGTAATCAGCCCGGACGATCTCGATTAGCAGCGTCGCCGTTGCCAAACGCAGCGCGTGCTCACGGGCCGGCGAAGCCTCGTCCTCGCTCTGTCCGAGCGCACTGCTCAATTTGTCGCGCAACGTCTTTAGCATTCGTTCTCTCGACTCAAGCATCGCCGCCTACAGCATCGAGGCAGGGCGCGATAAACGCCTCGACGGCCGTGCGAACCTCACCGAGCTTGCCATGAAAAAAGTGGTCTGCACCATCGATGAGGGCCAACTCTGGGCCCGGCGGCTGCTCGTTGATCCACGCGACGACCGCGTCGATGCCAACCAATGCGTCGCCGGAGCCATGGATCACGAGCCACGGGCATCGCGGTAGCGCATCTGTAGTCGGTAGCCGCTCGACCGGCGGCGCCACGGTGACAAGTGCCACAGGCTCGAGCGCGCGCGCAATACGCACGGCTACTGCCGCACCGAACGAGAAGCCGGTGACAACCAGTTCGGCATCGGGCCAGCGCGCGCGCAACGCGTCCGCAGCTGCGAGTGCGTCGTTCGTCTCGCCGCGCCCGTCGTCGTACGAGCCTTCTGAAGCGCCGACGCCACGGAAGTTGAATCGCAGTGTCGCGATTCCCAGACCGACCAGTGACCGCGCCAGCGTATAGACGACCTTGTTGTCCATCGTCCCGCCGTGCAACGGATGCGGATGACATACGAGACCGACCGCATTCGGCGAGTCGTCGTCGGGCAGCTCGAGCAGCGCCTCGAGCGCGCCGGCGGGTCCGACGATCTCCAGCACTTCGCGTCGGATTGCCATCACACTCAGCACCGGTGAGTTCGCCGCAAGACCAGCCGCGCCGATTCAGTCACGAGCCGCGGCCGCGTCGTTCGCCGATGTGACCGTGAAATCGACGGCTAGCGATCCGGAAAATCTCAGAGCAATGTTATGGCGCATGCGCGTTCGCTCCGTCGCAGTCAAT
>JAHEEN010000026.1:20459-23476 GCA_024640685.1 Rhodospirillaceae bacterium | reverse complement strand
GTCGCCGATACACCGGCGCAGCTGCAGACAACCGACTGGACGCACGAGCCCGTGCTGCAGTCCGAGCACGATGCGCGAACGCGTATTTACATGGCGACGCGGACGTTGACCGGCACGAGCGCCTATCGCGGCGAGATGATTCGCTACCCGCACGGCACCGAGGCGCCGATGCATCATCACGTCGGTGCCGAGCACTTTCAGTATGTGCTCGAGGGTAGCTGCACGGCATTCCTGGGCGATGAGACGACGACGTTGAGCGCTGGCGACACGCTTTATAACTATGAGAACGAGGTTCACTCGTTCCGGAACGACAGCGGCGAAGATTTAGTCTTCGTCGAGTTCTTCGTGCCGGGCGGCTGCAAGACCGTTTGGGCGCCTGGAGCCAACCCGTGCGCTTGGCTGCCGACCGGCGCCGATATCCTCGGGCGGCCGCCGTCGCGGGATATTTCCTACCACGTGCACGGCGAGGACAAAGGCATTTAGCGCATGGCTATCGCACCGACGTCTCGACGGTGCGATTATGCGCGTTAGCGACCCGTAGAGACGCCGGAGGGGGACATGAGGCTGTTGTTCGCGTTGCTGACGGCGATCGTCGGCATGACACCCGCAGCTGCGCAGTGGCTCGACTATCGATGGCCGAACATTCCGCGCACGGCCGATGGCGCACCGGACCTGACGGCACCGGTGCCGCGCGGCGCTGACGGTCACCCGGATCTATCCGGAATCTGGAACGGCATACCGCCGCTCGTGCGTTTCGATGCGGCCACACTGCAGCCGTGGGTCGCGGAGCTCGTCGAGCAACGCCAGGAGCAGTATTACCGAACACGCCCAGCTTACTTGTGCCAACCGAGCGGACCGGAGAGTCAGCGCTGGGGCGGATGGCGGCGTGTCCTGCAGACGCCGACCGAAATCGCGATTTTGCACGACGACCTGACGTATCGCGTGATCCATATGGACGGCCGCGAGCTCGAAGACCAGCCTTTGCCGAGCTGGAGTGGCTACTCGGTCGGGCATTGGGATGGCGATGCATTGATCGTCGAGAGTGTGGGCTTCAACGACAAGACGTGGGCAAGCCGTTTCGGCGTCTCGCATACCGAGGCGTTGCGGGTTACCGAGCGCTGGGAGCGCACTGACTTCGGCCACATGCAGGTCGACGTGACCTTCACCGATCCCGGCGCGTTCACGAAGCCGTGGGAGTTCTCCGTCGACATGGAGCTCAGAGCCGACACCGAGATGCTCGAAACGGTCTGCGAGCGCAGCAGCGACGAGTGGACCGGGAGTTTGTCCGATGCCAATCAGCCGGTTACGGTGCCGCCGGAAGTATTAGAGCGCTACGTCGGCGTCTACACGGGGATCTACGGCGGTCGCGAGCGCACGTACGAGGTCACGCGTTCCGGCAGCGATCTCTACGCGACGATCGTCGGTATCTACAGCGGCCAAGGTCTAGGCGCGCCGGGGCTCGACGAAGGGGCGCCGCGGCCGCTCGTGCCGCGGTCGGAGACGGCGTTCGAAGGCTTGGGCCTCGGTTACTGGTTCGACGTTGATGAAAATGGCGAGGCGACGGCGCTGATCGTCGTTCACGTATCCGGCGAGTATCGTTACGCGCGGCAGCGCTAGCCCGAATATCTAGTTGTCGAACTGACTCGACGTCTGACCGGCGTCGCGCTCGCCTTCGTGGCAGGCGTACTCCCAAAACTCGAGCTCGGGCTGACGGCGGTGCTCGACGCGCATCGTCCACGGCCGCGTGAACACCGTCGGGTCGGTGATCGTCGCCTCGTAATGCATCGTCGAGCCGTCGATGAAGATATAGCGCTCGAGAACGTGTGCTTGATCGCTGAAGAAATCGCCGATGACGTCGAGCCGCGATTTGGCGTTCAGATTTCTCGTGTCGACGATCAGGGTGTTGCCTTCCCAGCGCCCGCGCCCGTCGCCCGACCATAGCTTGATACGGGGGCTGACGTGCGGCCGCTCATCCAGCGGGATCAAGCGATACGCGTGATACTGCTCCCAGACGAACACGACGCTGCCGGGTGGCTGCAGAATGCGGAGGCTCGTCGGAATGTACAACAGCCGTGGCACGCCGGGTACGAAGCAACGCGTTTGCGTATCGATGTGCTCCGGTCGGGTCGGTGACTGGTAGGCGGCCTCGAGCTCCTGTTGCAGCGCCGCGGCCCACGGCTGATACGGAATGCTGCCATCCTCGGGATCGACGATGCGGCTCGGCCGGTCCTCGCGCACGCCGGTCACGAGCTCTTCGAAGAATTGGCCGCTGCTCATCGCCGGATTCAGAGATTGCGTGCCCCCGATGACGGGTCGCCAAACGCCTTGGATGTCGGGCTGGCCGTCGGGCAGTGTCACGGGTGGCCATGGCGCCGCCGGCGGCTCGGGCGCCGACTCTTGAGCAGTAACAACCGGCGTCAGCGACAGCAGCGCCGTGGCGATACCCAGCGTCAGTAACGTGTGATGGCGTCTCATTGCGATGCACCTTCGCCAACTTCCGGATAGGGGTAGTACCGCTCCCGTTCGAACGCGTAGCAAGCGCTAGTCGTCGAACTGACTCGACGTTCGACGGGCGTCGCGCTCGCCTTCGTGGCAGGCGTACTCCCAAAACTCGAGCTCGGGCTCGCGGCCCTGCTCGACGCGCATCGTCCACGGCCGCGTGAACACGGTCGGGTCGGTGATCGTCGCCTCGTAATGCATCGTCGAGCCGTCGACGAAAACATAGCGCTCGAGAATCTGTGCCTGATCGCTGAAGAAATCGCCGATGACGTCGAGCCGCGATTTGGCGTTCAGATTTCTCGTGTCGACGATCAATGTGTTGCCTTCCCAGCGCCCGCGCCCGTCGCCCGACCATAGCTTGATACGGGGGCTGACGTGCGGCCGATCATCCAGCGGTATCACGCGATACGCGTGATACTGCTCCCAGACGAACACGACGCTGCCGGGCGGCTGCAGAATACGAAACCGCGGGAAGTACATGAGCCGCGGAATGCCGGGACCGAGGCAACGCGTTTGCG
>JAHEEN010000026.1:8852-20359 GCA_024640685.1 Rhodospirillaceae bacterium | reverse complement strand
ATCACGCGATACGCGTGATACTGCTCCCAGACGAACACGACGCTGCCGGGCGGCTGCAGAATACGAAACCGCGGGAAGTACATGAGCCGCGGAATGCCGGGACCGAGGCAACGCGTTTGCGAGTCGATGTGCTCCGGTCGGGTCGGCGTCTGGTAGTCAGCCTCGAGCGCTTGTTGCAGCGCCGCGGCCCACGGCTGATACGGAATGCTGCCATCCTCGGGGTCGACGATGCGGCTTGGCCGGTCGGCACGCACGCCGGTCACGAGTTCCTCGAAGAACTGGCCGCTGCTGAGCGCAGGGTTCAGCGATTGCGTGCCGCCGTTGATGGGTCGCCAGACGCCTTGAACGTCGGGTTGGCCGTCGGGCAACGTCACGGGTGGCCATGGCGCCGCCGGCGGCTCGGGCGCGGATTGTTGAGCAGTAGCAACCGGCGGCAGCGACAGCAGCACCGTGGCGACACCCAGCGTCAGTAACGCGTGGTAGCGTCTCATTGCGATGCGCCTTCGGCGACTTCCGGATAGGGATAGTACTGTTCCCACTCGAACGCGTAGCAATCGTAGTCGAGCAGCTGGAAATTCGGCTCCGTGCGACGGTACAGCGTCATCTGCATTGTCCACGGGCGAGTGAAGACGTTCGGGTCCTCGATCGTCGCCTCATACTGCATGTGATCGGAATCGATTAACGAATAACGCTCGACGACGTGCAGCGCATCGCTGTGATAGTTACCGGTCCGATCGAACCACGTCGCGTCGGTAAAGTGCACGACGTCGACGACGAGCGTGTCGCCGTCCCAATGGGCGCGCGAGTCGCCCATCCACCAGTTGATCGGCCCTTCGGGATGCTCGCTGCCGTTCGTATATAAGTAGCGAATCGCATGCGCGTACTCGTACAGCACCGTGACCATGTTCGGTAACTGCACGATTTGAAACGGAAACGGCATGTAGGTGATGCGCGGCACGCCCGGCAGGTAGCAGCTCGCCTCGGTATCGAGCGTCGCGCGGTTGGCAAAGTTCTCGGCTTTCTGCGCGAGCGCCTCAGGGCGATACGGGATCTCGTCACCGACGACGACGCCGAGCCCAGCCGGGCCGTCCGCGCTCGCCGAATGCGCTAGAACGTTGTCGTTGGCTCGATTCAGGACCTGCCAGATGCCCGATAGATCGGGTTGGCCGTCGCTGGTTCGTGGGATGTTCTGCGCGGCCGTGCTCTGTGCGACAACCGAGAGCAGGATCGTAACGGGCAACAGAGTGGCGATTGTGTTTTTCATAGGCCCCCCTTCCGATGCGACAGTGTACACGGTAACGATATGGGTGGGCCGCTGCCGCGATCCTTGACCCCAAAAGAATCAATCTCCTATGATCGATTGCACTAGTCGTCACAATCAGGGGGCTCGAGTGAGACGATGGTGCGTGCCATTGGCGCTGGGCATTGCGGCGACTTGCGTCGTGCCGCCGCTGGCATTGGCGCAATCCCCCGATTATTCGCCGCCACGCACAGCCGACGGTCACCCGGACCTGCAAGGCATTTGGCAGGCACTCAATACGGCTGCTTGGGACCTCGAGGCCCATGGCGCGAGTCTCGGCGTTCCGGCCGGGCACAGTGTCGTCGAGGGCGGCACGATTCCTTATAAGCCCGAGACGTTGGTGCAGCGCGAAGCGAATGCCGAGCACCGCGAGGCCCTTGACCCGGTTGCTCGGTGTTACTTGCCGGGCGTGCCGCGCATGACGTACATGCCGTATCCGTTCCGGATCATTCAGCAGGCCGACAAGGTCTCAATCGCGTACGAGTATCTGCGCGCGATCCGCTACGTTTACATGAACGGCAACCCGCACCCGCCCGGCCCGATCGATTGGTGGATGGGGGACTCGCGGGGTCGTTGGGACGGTGACACGCTCGTCGTCGACGTCGTGCACTTCAACGATCAGACGTGGTTCGATGCAGCCGGAAACTTCCACAGCGAGGCACTGCACGTCGTCGAGCGCTATACGCCAACGGGTCCGGATCACCTGCTGTACGAGGCGACGATCGAAGACCCGAATGTATTCACTCGGCCGTGGACGATCAGCATGCCGCTATATCGCCGTCAGGAGCAGAACGCCGAGCTGCTCGAGTATCAATGCCCGGCGTACCTGCTCGAGCAGGAGTGGGACGATGCGGAATCGACGTACTTCGACGAGCATTGAAGCCATGGTCATCGGACTGCTAAAGCGGAGGTGTTGCATGAACGGTAGAGTCACGGCGTCGTCCGTCATGGCAGCCGCATCGTGTGCCGTGCTCTGCCTCGCATCGTTGCCGGCCGCAGCCCAAGGTTTTTGGCAAGAGGATGCGCCGAAGATACCGATGGCGCCGTCATGGCAGATCGAGAAGGCCGAGTTGCCGCCGTACACCGCGCCGCGGACATCGTACGGCGTCCCGGATCTACAGGGGCGCTGGGGAAGCTCCGGCGGCGACGGTTTGAGCTATCTAGAGGATCACGAGTTTGTCGACGTGACGACACCGGCGCAGGAGTCGTTCGTCTCGGATCCCCCGGACGGCAGGGTGCCGTATACGGACTGGGGGCTAGCGAAGCGCGACGAGATTCTTGCCGGTCTCGGAAGAGGCTGGCCGGGCGAGTCCGGCGAGCGCCTCTATAGCAACCCGGCAGCGTATTGCATGGGCTCCATGCCACGGTTCTCGTTCGGTGCCGTCGAGATCGTCCAGCAGCCCGGCGTCGTCTTTATCTTCGGCGAGGAGAGCTACCGCGTGATACCTACCGACGGCCGTCCGCCGATCGGTGAGCGCGCCAGGCTATGGTTCGGCAACTCGCGCGGGCACTGGGACGGCGATACGCTCGTCGTCGAGGTCACGAACCTCAATGGCCTCGGCTGGTTCGATAGCACCGGCCACTTCTACACCGAGAACACGCGCATGGTCGAGCGCTGGCGGCTCGTCGATGAGAACACGATCGATTATGCGATTACGATCGAGGATCCGACCGTGTACGCCCAGCCGTGGACGATGAATCTGCCGAGACGCCGTCCGGGCACCGGGCCGAATTTGCGGCGCTCGCGTCTACCGAGCGCTGTTGCGATGGACGCTCCGGCATTCGTCGACCCATATGCCGACGAAATCTGGGAAGATGCATGCTTCGAAGGTAATGCAGAAGGCCAGAGGTCGCTGCGCGAGCTCGGCTATCAATGGTTCAGGGGTGTATCCCCTCCGATGGAGTAATGCCATGAAACAGCAGCCATTCATATTAATGTGTGCGTGCGCGCTCACGTTGGTCGCAGGCACCGCCAGTGCTCATCACTCGTTTGCTGCAGAGTTCGACATCGAGAAGCCGATCGAGATTCGCGGCACGTTGACCGGGATGGACTGGGTCAACCCGCACGGTTGGCTCTACGTCGACGTCACGAACGACGACGGCACGGTCACGAATTGGGCTGTCGAAGCCGGGGGTGCTACGCAGTTGCTGCGACGCGGCCTGCGCAAGACCGATTTTCCAGAAGGCACCGAGGTCGTCGTCAGCGGCTTTCTCGCGCGCAGCGGCGAGCCGGTCGTCAACGGCCGTAGCGTGACGACGCCTGACGGCAAAAATTTCTTTCTCGGAGCGGAGTAGGGTGACGCTCGACTGCCGTGGAGCTGCTGCGGCTTAGTCTCTCGACGAAGAACATGTCCAATCGCGTCGTTCCCGCGAGACTCGGCGTCAGTCTCGTGCTGCTGCTGGCGGCCGAGTGGGCCGCTGCGCAAGCGGTCTTGTTGGACCGCGCGCGCGTGATCGTCGGTGACGGCAGCGTCATCGAGCAAGGCTCGATCCTGATCGAGGACGGCGTCATCAGTGTGATCGATCCCCAAGCTAACCAGCTTGGCGACGCGGTCGAGGTCGTCGATCTGTCGGGAAAAACAATCATCCCCGCGCTGATCGACGGCCACGCGCATCTCGGCTATCAGGGCCGCGAGACCTGGGGCGCCGAAAACTACAACCGCGACAACCTGATCGAGAACCTGCAGCGCTATGCTTACTATGGCTTCGGCGCCGTGTTCTCGGCCGGCAGCGATGCGGTGCCGCTGATGTTCGAGCTCCAGGCCGCGCGCGCCAACGGCGAGTTCGTCGGTGCAAGGCCGTTGTTTGCGGCCGGCATGGCGCCACCGGGGCAAGGCCCGAACAATCGGTTTCTGGCTCAGGCGTTGCAAATCGAGCGTCGGATCGAAACGACGATTCTGCACGGCTTGAGCGACCCGGATCAGGCGCGGCAGGCCGTGCGTGCGGTCGCGGCCGACGGTATCGACTTCATCAAGATCTGGGTCGACGATCGCGGCGGTTCGCAGCAAAAGCTCTCGCCGGCGATCTACCGCGCCGTCGCTGCCGAGGCGAACGCACATAACCTGCGCGTCTTTGTGCACCAGCAATTTCCATCGGACATGTCGCCGCTGCTCGATGCCGGCGTGCACGGCTTTCTGCACGGGCGTATCGGCCCCGATTTCGACCGAGCGTTGGCACGAAAGACGGCTGCAGCCGACGCGTTCGTCGTGCCGAACTTAGGCCTTGCCGAGCTCCGCCGCGAGGCAATCGGCGACGATCCATTCCTGCGCGAGACACACGTCGAGGCTGTTGCGTTGCCGATCACGGCAGCGGCGAGCGAACGCGTGCGAAACCCGCCGCGTGACCCAGTGGCCGAGACGGCGTTGCGGGACGGCTTTGCGTCGTTGCTCGCCGAAGGCGTCGATATCATCCTCGGCACCGATGCCGGTGCCGTGCCGTACCATCCATATGGCTACACCGGTCATCGCGAGCTCGAAATCTACGTGCGCCTCGGCATGACGCCGATGCAGGCGCTAGAAGCGGCCACGCGTGTCGCAGCGCGGCATCTCGGATTGACGGACTCCGGATTACTGGCGCCCGGCTATCGCGCCGATCTCGTGATCTTATCGGCGAACCCCCTCGACGACATTCGCAATACCCGCAATATCGAGTCGGTCTATCTGCGCGGGCGTGCCGTCGATCGCGAAGCGCTCAGCGCAGCCTGGCGATAATTGTCACTGCAGTCCCAATCCGCGCTGCGCGCGTCTACCGCTAAGCCCATAAAACGCCTACGAAAATTCAAGGTTAATAAACGGTTAAAAACCGTTTGTAACTAACAATCAGGTCGACTAGGTGCGACAGTGGTGAGTATGGACATATTCAACGAAGCCCAGGCATCTGCCTCTCGATACCTCGTCGCCGCCATGCTGTCGGGCGCGATGCCGATGGCGATTGCTCAAACGTCGACGGGCGGCCAGGTAGGAAGCAATCCGCCGCCGCTCGAAGAGATCGTCGTATTCGGCCGCGGGCTCGAGCTGCTCGGTTCGGCCGATGCCGCGACCGAAGGCTCCGTCGGCGGCGCGGATCTGCTCGTCCGACCGATGCTGAAAGTCGCGGAGCTGCTCGAAGCCGTACCCGGCATGGTTGCGGCACAGCATTCCGGCAGCGGCAAGGCGAATCAATACTTTCTGCGCGGCTTCAATCTCGATCACGGCACGGACTTCACGACGTACGTCGATGGCGCGCCGTGGAACCTACGCTCCCACGGTCACGGGCAAGGCTATCTCGATGTCAACGGGCTGCTGCCGGAGATCGTCGATCGCATCGACTATCGCAAGGGACCGTATCGCGGCGACGTCGGGGATTTCGCGATGGCCGGGGCGTCGTTCATCCGCACGATCGACCGGTTCGACGCGCCGTTTGTGTCCTTCGAGTCGGGCAATTTCGGCTGGGGACGCTTGGCCGGTGGCGGCAGCGTCGACGTCGGCGATGGCGTGCTGACGGGTATCGCGCAAGTTAGGCAGTACGACGGGCCGTGGAGTCGCGAGGAAGGCCTCGAGCATTTCGCGGCCTGGGGAAAATACCTGCATCCGACGAGCTTCGGCGACATCGCGTTCACGGTCTCGGGATACGAAGGCAACTGGCACCCGACCGAGCAGGTCGCCGAGCGCGCGATTGGCACGTCCGTGTGCGCCGATGCGTTCTGCACGCTAGACCCGACCGCCGATGGCGATACGTCGCGCTGGATCGGCACGGTTCAACTGACGGCCGATACCTGGGACGCGTCTGCCTACGTGCAGCATTACGACTGGTTCATGCAGTCGAACCCGACGTACGATGCACAGATCAATCAGTTCGATAAGCGCTGGACAATGGGTGGCCGATACAATCGGACGCTCGTCGAGTCCGAGGCGTTCGAAGTGCTCGTCGGCGGCGAGTTTCGCTACGACGACATCGGCCCGGTTGGACTCGACAACTTCGACGGCGGCGCATTTGTCTCGAACATCAGCGATAACGCGATCGAGGAGACGTCGATCGGTATCTACGCGGAAGCGACGTGGTACGTTAACGACGAGCTGCGGCTGTTCGGTGCGCTGCGCGCCGATCACTACGACTTCGATGTCGCTGCCAACTCGGTCGGAAGCTTCGCCGGTAGCGCGACCGACAACCTCGTGACGCCCAAGGTTGGGCTCGCCTACGCGGTTAACGATCAAGTCGAGCTCTACGCAAACTGGGGCGAGGGCTTTCACTCGAACGATGCACGCGGCGTCGTCAACGTGCTCGATCCGATACCTGGGCTCTCGAAGGGTACCGGGCAGGAGCTCGGCGGCCGGTTCGAGATCGGCGACGTCAAGATCACCGCAGCGTATTGGTGGCTCGACCAGGACAGCGAGCTGATATTCGTCGGCGACTCGAACTCGGTGGAGCCGAAGGGAGCCAGCGAGCGTCAGGGATACGAGCTCACGGCATTTTGGCGCCCGTACGAGTGGCTCGGCATCGATGCCGTCTATACCGGCAGTCAGGCGCGTTACGTCAACAATCCGGAAGGCCGCTATGTCGAGGGCAGCGTCGAGCACGCCGGGCAGATCGGATTCTCGGCAACCCAGGATCGTTGGGAATTTAGTGCGCGACTGCGCTATCTAGGGCCCTATGCGATGACGGCCGATAACGCGCAGCGTGCGGAGTCATTGACGACGGTCGGTCTGCGTGGCGCGTACAACTTCGACGCGTTCACGGTGTATGCGGAAGTGATCAACGCACTCGACAGTGAGGGCAAGGACATCGCATATTGGTACCCGGCATATATTGCGGGGCTCGATCCGGCGGGGCTTACGTCCGACGACATCGATTGCGCAACGGTCAACTGCCGGATGAGCCGTGTGACCGAGCCGCGCACGTTCCGGGTCGGCCTCAGATACGGTTTCTAACGTTTCGGTTATCACGGGTACGCCGAATCGGGCGCGGGGCGTATCCTCGCAATGAGCGGGCGGATCGCGGCTCGAGTTTGAGGTCGGAGAAATCTAATGCAGCAAGCACTTTCTGGACTGACGGCATTGGCCTTGATGCTCGGCGTCGTTGGCGTAGCGGATGCGCACCATCCGCCGCAGATGGATAATTGCTACAGCTTGACGTTCACGGCTCAGATCGAGCGAGTCGAATGGCGCAATCCGCATGTCGAGCTGATCGTGCTGGCCGACGACGGAGAACAGCACGTGCTGGTTTGGCTCAATCCACAGCAACTTGGCTTGGCCGGTGTCGACAGGGACACGGTGCGCGCCGGTGACGACGTGATCGTGACCGTCGGAATGCGCGAGGACGGCGAAGACGAGCCGATGCTGTTGGCGGCGATCACGAACAACCGCGATGGCTGGGAGTGGTCGCAGACGCCCCAGGGCTGTTAACCCGAAGTTGTTAGCTCTAACGTTGCAGGTGGTCCGACTCCCAGCTGCACGCGTACTGCTGTAACGTCTCGCCCGGTACCGACAACCAGCGCCGCTCCAACACGACGGGCTCGGTAAACACGGCACTGTCCATTGCGGTGACTGAGTACAACAAGTAGCGATCGTCGTCGCTGACCGAGAAACGTTCGACGAGCTGCAGATCCTCGGACTGCGGGATACCTTCTTGATCGAACCATGGAAAATCGATGTCGGTTGTCGTGACGACTAGCGTCTCGCCATCCCAACGGCCGACCGACACGCCGAACGGATTGGGACTTCCCGTCGGTTCGGTGGCGATATGAATTCTTCGAACGATGTTGAGTTCCTCGTGGCGCAACAAGATATCGCCGCCGTCCGCAACGAACTCGATCGGCGCCGGACTGTCCATGATCGCGGGCAGCGAGTTCTGGCAATACATGAACGGGTTGTCGGCGATCGGATCCCAGCCGGCTCGAACACCGCGCGCATAGTCGGTCAAAGGATAATTGTCGTTCCACAGTCCGCGGACGACGCCGTCGGGTAGGTCGCCGGTCAGGTCGTGGCTCCAGACGCGGAACAGCCCCGTAGGTGCCGTTGATGAACGCGCGAGCAGCGTGCGTTGATAGGATTCCTCGGAGATCACGAGCGGGACGTTCCAGCGCGGGCCGTGCGACTGCCCGGCGACGAGCTCACGACCATCTGCCAATAGCGTATTGGTCACAAACATCGAGTTCGGATTGCGCCGGCCGCGAAACCCCGCGACGCGAATCGGCTCGCCGATTGGATACTGCTCGCGGGAGACGCCGCGGCGAGTCAATGCGATGTGCGAATCCTCATCGAGCGTCCACGTGACCTCGCGACCGTCATCGTCCTCGACAACGACGCTTAGTTGGACGTGCGGGCTACGCCACTTGACGTCGGTCAGCGTGCCGTAGATCTCGACGTCCTGGTTTCTGTCGAAGTGGACGTTGGGATTGTGGTGCGCGATCGCCGGCGCCGCGATTGCGGCCAGCGCCAGCGCGGTCAGGTTTCGAAGACCGTTGCTCATCACTTCCTTCACCGTCGCGCAGCGCGCGACCCTCAGCCAGCGTCGGGGCGTATCTTGCCACGCCGACAATCGGCTTGACAGGTTGCGCCGCCGGCCCGCAGCAATGCTACTATCGGGCGCGTCGATAACTCGAATTATCAAGGACACCAAAACGTGAAAACCGATAACAGATTTGTAATCTACGGCGTGGCAAGCTTGTTCGTCGTCCTCGGTGGCGTGGCGCAGGCCCAGCCGCCGACAGGACCGATGTCGTTCTTCGTCACGAGCATGGGTTCGGGCAACGGCGGCAATCTCGGCGGTTTGGCCGGCGCGGATGCGATCTGTCAGAACTTGGCCGAGAGCGTCGACCAGGGCCACCTGACGTGGCGAGCCTATCTGAGCACGCAGGGCGCGAACGCCGTCAACGCGCGCGATCGCATCGGTCCAGGGCCGTGGTTCAACCCGAACGGTTATCGGGTTGCCGCGGACGTCGACAGCCTGCACACAATGGCGCACCGCATCGGCCCGGAGACGGCGCTCGACGAGCGCGGTCGCGTGATTCCGGGTACGTTCGCCGTGCCGAATCGGCACGATGTCCTGACCGGCTCGACCGAGGACGGCCGTGCCTATCCGGCGGGCGACGACATGACGTGCAACAACTGGACCAGCAACGATGCCGGCAAGGCGCGTGTTGGTCACCACGATTTCGCAGCGTGGGCTTCGGCGCACGACTCCAGGGGTTGCAGCCCGGATGCGCTCAGGGCATCGGGTGGCGATGGCTTGCTGTACTGCTTCGCGCTGAACGAATAGCTCGCGTATAGATCGACGCAACGCCTGCGCCACAATGGCGCAGGCGTTGTCGAGATTCGCCCGCTCGCGGAGGGGACTGAATCCGCCGCTCAGCTACAGAGATCGAGCCGCTCTCGGCACAGGCGATACTCGCTCTCGAGTGCGATACGCAGGCACGCTCGCGCGGGCCGGCCTCGAAAACGCGCCATCGAGTAGGCGGACAACACCTCGAGAGCTGCCTCCTCGCTAAGCTGCCGCAGCCAGACCGATGTTGCGAGCTGACAGGCGAACGCCCGTTCGACGTCACTCGGTGCGCCGGTTCGCTCGAGCGGATCGAGCTCGAGTAGCGTCGCGACCGGGCTGTTTGCAGTTCTGGTTCCCATCGGAAGTCCATCATCGCGGCCCAAAATAGCGACGCGCTGACGAGACGATGACGAATTGTGGCGGCGGATGTGCGCTGGGCTGGCCGTCGCTGAGCCCGCGCAGTAACCTCGCAGAGTCGGCACGACCGTGGCGTGCTGCAACGTGCTCTCACAGCAGGGGGACCCGCGGATGCAAACTGAACAGAGATCAATTCTGGCCTTCGTTGCCTGCGTAGCGATGGTGGCATCGGTCGCCGGGATCGCTGACTTTGCCCACGCACAACAGGCGCCGGCGTACGTGTTCGACCCGGCTTGGCCAAAACCGCTGCCGAATCGTTGGAAGTGGGGCGGCGTTACGGGGCTCGCAGTCGCCTCGGACGACACGATCTGGGTCTTGCACCGTCCGCAGGACTTGTCCGACATGGAGCTGATCGCCGAGCGCTCGCCGCCGGTGGCCGAGTGCTGTGTCCTGCCTCCTTCGATGATCCATCTCGACCAGGCTGGCAACGTCATCGGCTCGTTCAACGCACCGGCCGGCCATGGCATGGATGTCGCCGCCGACGGTTACGTCTATATCGGCCAGGACACCGTTCGCAAGTACGATCCGCGCACCGGCGCAGTCGTTGCCGAGATCGCGCGGACGCCCGAGCGGGAAGGCGGCGGTCGTGTCGGATTGCCTTCGCCGAGTCAGCGTAGCCCAGGCCAGGGCACGATGCGCCATGCGGAAGTTTTCATGCCGGCGGCGCCGGATAACCCGGAAGACGTCGATGCGGCACGCGCGGCAGCCCGTGCGTTTCGGCAGAAGTATCCGCCCGAGACACCGATGATCGTCGGTGGTCTCGAGGAAATTCGCATTGTCGAGGAGGATGATGAGATCTACGTCGCCGACAACTATCTCGGCGGGCGTGTGCTCGTCTTCGATCTCGCGACGCTGGAGTTCAAGCGCGGCTGGGGCGCCTACGGGAAACCGCTCGCGGAGATCAGTATCGACGACGCCGATCATAGCTACACACCAAACCGCGCGATGGCGCCGGATTTCGTCGGCCACCTGACGCTCAACGTCTCGCGCGACGGGCTTGTTTACGCGGCGGACCGTGTCGGCAACCGCATTCACGTGACGACGAAGCAGGGCGAGTTTCGCGACGAGTTCGTGCTCGCGCCCGGCACGGGCGGCGGCGGTTCTGCCGGTGGCGTCGCATTCTCGCCGGACGCCGAACAGCGGTTTCTCTATATCTCTGATCGAATGAACAACAAAGTGTGGTTTCTAGACCGGCGTACCGGTGACGTGCTCGGCCACATCGGCAGCACCGGAGAGAATGGCGGGCAGTTCTTCGGCCTGCACATGATCGCCGTGGACTCGGCGGGATCGATCTACACCGGCGAGGTCGACTCATTCCGGGTACAACGATTCGTTCCCGGCGACAGCGAGCGGGGCGCGCTGCTGCTTCGGGCTGCGGAGCTGCCGTGAGCTTGGGCGTCGGTCGCTAACGTCGCGCGCGACGACGACCCGACACGAGAACGTTACCGACATACGACGGGGGAGTTCGCAGATCCGATCTGACAATCGCCAACCATTGACCCGGTGATGCTACCGAGCCAGTTGGGTCGGATCCTGCCAGATCGGGCCTGGC
>JAHEEN010000026.1:0-8842 GCA_024640685.1 Rhodospirillaceae bacterium | reverse complement strand
CGAGTGCCGGGCGCTATGGCTCGGCCCAGTCAGCCTCCCAGTCGTTCCAATCCTCCAAATTTTTCCGAAGTCGTCCTGCTTCGAGCCGATCCTCAATCTGTCGTCTTTTCTGCAGCTCACGCCTACGTCTTCGCTCACCGCGTCCAAAGTGCGAATCGAAGACTGCGGCGGCATCGTCTGATTCAAAGTCGTCGTCGGACAGGCTGTCCGAGTAATCCAATGCTCCGTTGAGGAGTTTCTTTGCCTTGCTCATTGTTGTGTCCTTCATTCAAGCCATTGCAACGATGACCCGCGCCGGCGAGACGCTAGCGGCATATGCCGTTGCAGCGACCAAGTCGCCGGAGCGCGATAAGAATTTGGGTTGAGTCTGGAGTCTTTCAAGGGATTGCGTTGCGCTCCAATGGGTCACGCCTCGATAGATTCGAGGAGGAGCCTGAGCGCGCGCTCAGCGTTTAGTCGATCTTTTCCGGAGATGCCCTCGACGGCCGTCTCGGCTGCTTCGAGGCGTACCGCAATTGCACTATCGACTGCAGTTTGCCCCTTTCGAGTCAACATGACGCGTACGCCACGCCGGTCATCGGGGTCAGGTTTGCGCTTTACTAGGCGCTGCGCCTCGAGTTGATCGATCCGTGTCGTCATCGCTCCCGGCGTCAGTAACGAGGCCTTCGCTAGCTTGCTGGCCGGAAGCGAGAACGGCTCCCCCTGGCGGCGTAGGGTCGACATGACGTCGTACTCCCAAGGTTTGAGACCAACCTGAGCCAGGCTATCGGTCGTGTAACGATGAAGCAGCTTGGCTAGCAGTTCGATCCGAATCGCGATTCCGAGTGGCGAGACGTCGAGATCTGGGCGTTCGGAGCGCCACTGAGATAGTAGTCGGTCTACGGCATCCATGGATACGCATAGTACCAGAAGATATTTTGATACTGAAATACTTGACATCAAACTAAACTAGTCGATACTGCGCGCGCCGAAATGCAAGTTTTGGAGCTGGAAATGACAGACGCAACTGACCAGGTGACATTGAGCCACGACGGGCAAAGCTACGAGCTCCCAGTGATCGTCGGCTCGCAAGACGAAAGAGCAGTAGACATCCGCAAG
Organism: Rhodospirillaceae bacterium; assembly: GCA_024640685.1. Classification (GTDB taxonomy): domain Bacteria; phylum Pseudomonadota; class Gammaproteobacteria; order Steroidobacterales; family Rariloculaceae; genus JAHEEM01. Next base: position 7,744 of record JAHEEN010000026.1, on the reverse strand, counting down.
CTGAGATCGGCGTCCGGTTTGATAACGCTTGACGATGGCTACGGGAATACGGGCTCCTGCACGAGTGCCGTCACCTACGTAGATGGCGAAAAGGGTGTGCTCAAGTACCGCGGTTACACGATCGAAGTGCTGGCGACAAAATCGTCGTTTGTGGAGACCGCGTACCTCTTGATCTTCGGTGAGCTGCCAACCTCGTCGCAGCTAAATGAATTTCGAGGCCTGCTGACACAGCATGAATTCATTCATGAGGATATGCGTCATCACTTCGACGGATTCCCGCCGAATTCTCCCCCAATGGCGATACTTTCGGCAATGATCAATGCGGTTGGTTGCTTCCAGCCGGATTTCATGCAGCCGGAGGACGATGAGCATTTCATGGAACCTGCAGCGCGGCTCATGAGCAAGATACGAACTATCGCAGCGGCAAGCTACAGAAAGTCGATCGGGAAACCGATGATCTATCCGCGATCGAAGCTGAGGTATACGGAAAACTTCCTTCACATGATGTTTTCCAAGCCATACGAGCCGTACGAGGCAGATGAGACGGTCGTAGCGGCACTAGATAGGCTCTTGATTTTGCATGCCGATCATGAGCAAAACTGCTCGACGTCGACCGTTCGTATGGTCGCCTCGTCACGCGCGAATCTCTATGCATCGGTCGCTGCGGGCGTCTGTGCGCTCTGGGGCCCGCTGCATGGCGGAGCCAATGTAGCCGTCATCGAAATGCTGAGTGAGCTGCAGCAAAGCGGCGAGCCGCTCGAGCGCTTCATCGCTCGAGTAAAGAAGAAAGGCTCGAGTACGCGCCTGATGGGATTTGGGCATCGCGTGTACAAGAACTTCGATCCCCGCGCGCGAATCCTCAAGAATGCGTGTCACCGAATGCTCGATAAACTTGGTGTTCACGACCCGCTGCTCGAGCTTGCTCTGCGCCTGGAGGAGGTTGCATTAAGCGACAGCTACTTCGTCGAGCGGCATCTCTATCCGAACGTCGACTACTACAGCGGCATTATCATGCGTGCAATCGGGATTCCTACAAATATGTTTACGGTACTATTTGCGATCGGTCGCTTGCCCGGCTGGATTGCGCATTGGCGGGAGGTGCACACAAACGAGAATGCGCGCATCGACCGGCCTCGGCAGATCTACGTCGGCCCGAACGTCCGCGAGTACGTGCCGATAGATGAGCGAGGCTAGATCCGTGGGCAGGTCTGTAACGTCCTCGGCCAACCAGCGTATGAGCATGATTCCGAGTGCGTCTCGAGCCAGCATCGGTCCGGTTGAGGACCTCGAGAGCTATGTAAAGGCCGATTGGTGGAGACACATCTTCAATGCCAATTATCTGCGTACGGACAGTGATGTTGTCGACGATCCCGAACTAACGGCTACGGAAATAGACTCGTTCCTGGCAATGCTCGATGCGCAGCCGGACGACCGCATTCTGGATTTGTGTTGTGGCCAGGGCCGGCACGTTCTCGAGCTCGCGCAACGCGGGTTCAACAATCTGACGGGTATCGATCGCTCCCACTATCTGATTGCGCGAGCGAAACGCGTGCTTCGCCAGCACGGCCTTTCGGCCACATTTAAGGAGGGTGATGCGAGGAAGCTCCGGCTGCCCGACGACGCCTTCGACATAGCCTACATTGCCGGCAACAGTTTCGGGTATTTCGAGACGATCGAAGACGACATCGCTGTCCTTCACGAGGTCCGGAGGCTGCTAAAACCTCGCGGTCAGTTACTGATCGATTTTACGGACGGTGACTACCTTCGTGCTAATTTCGAGCCGAGAAGCTGGGAGTGGATCGATAAGAACTACTTTGTCTGTCGGGAGCGATCGCTCTCGAAGACTGGCGACCGCCTCGTGTCCCGTGAGGTCATTACTCACACGAAGAAGGGCGTGATCGCCGACCAGTTCTACGCTGAGCGGCTCTATAACGAAGCTGAGCTCCGCGAACTCCTCTCGGAGGTCGGCTTTCTTCCGGATAAGTCGAATCGTATCTCGACATTGTCGAAGCGTAATCAAGATCTGGGCATGATGGCTGAGCGCATTGTTCTGCGGGCGTACTCGGACAAGCGTGACTGTGCGATAGTCGTCAAGCAGAAGCGTATCCGTAAGGTCGTGGTTGCATTGGGGGACCACCGCAGGCAGGACAGCGTGAAACCCGGCGGGACCTTCGATCAGGATGATTTTCATACCGTTACGGAATTGAAGAACGCTCTCGGAGGCATCGACGAATACGAGTTCACATATCTCGACGATCACTCCAGTCTGATCGCTAGGCTAAGTGAAGAGAACGAGTCGATCGACTTCGTGTTCAATCTATGCGACGAGGGATTCAACAACGAGGCGACGAAGGAGCTCCACATACCGGCGCTGCTAGAGCTGCTCGGTCACAAGTACAGCGGCGGTGATCCGCAGTGTCTAGCATATTGTTACGACAAGTCGTTGGTTCGAGGTGTTGCAACGGAGCTCGATGTCCCTACGCCGGCTGCGTTTACTGTAATGCCGGAGGACACGACGTTTATCAGCTTACCCCTCCAATTTCCGCTGATCGTCAAGCCGAATTTTGGTGACTCGAGCATCGGCATTACCGTCGATAGTGTCTGCCATGACGTCAAGCAGCTAGAGCAAGCAATTGCGAATGTCAGGCAGTGGGCGGGCTTCGACGAGCCCGTTCTCGTTGAGCAGTTTCTGACGGGAAAGGACATCAGCGTCGGAATTATCGGAAACCCTCCGCATGCCTATCAGGTCTTGCCAGTCATCGAGGAGGATTACTCCGCCATTCCCGAAGGCATGCCGCGAATCTGTGGTTATGAGGCCAAATGGGACGCTTCGTCGGTCTATTTTCAAGGCATAAAGTCGATTGTTGCCAACCTGCCGGCCGAGACCACGCAGTTTCTGGTTGCCAGTTGTCTGAAACTGTTCGAGCGGCTCGGATGTCGAGACTACGCGCGTTTCGACTGGCGGTTGGACGCTAACGGAACGCCTCGTCTTCTCGAGGTCAATCCAAACCCAGGCTGGTGCTGGGACGGGCATCTGGCGCGCATGGCCGAGTTTGCAGGTCTGGATTATCGCGCCATGCTCCGCGAGATCCTGCATGCCTGCGAGGAGCGTTTCGCGGCGGGTTCCGAGGCCGGCGGGCGAAAAGCCGCGCGGTAGGCGCCGCTTAGCATTCGCATTGTGCTCAAGGTCTCCAAACGCCTGATCGCCGTTACGGGCATGCGTGACATCGTCCAGCGACGCATTCCGGTCATGGTGCTCGACAGCAAGAGAGCGGGGCCGGTTGTCTGGCTTACCGGCTGTATTCATGGAGATGAGCCGGGTGGCGCAGCCGTTATCCAGGATGTCTTCAAGGAACTCCGTGAGATGGGGCTCGAGTGCGGTGCCGTCTATGCGCTGCCGCTAATCAACTCGACGGGATTCGAGAACGTCTCTCGCTTCATTAATTCCGAGCGGGAAGATCTGAACCGTTGCTTTCCAGGCGACGCAAAGGGAACGGCCGGACAGCGCATCGCGCGTAGGATTTTCGACCTGATACTGGAGACCAGGCCGGCGTTGGTCATCGACCTACACAATGATTGGGTTCAGTCGGTTCCGTATGTAGTGCTAGAGCCGAGGTCGAAGTTTCTCGATCAGGGGTTGCGCAAACGCGTCGTAGAGCAGGCCGCGACAACCGATCTGCTGGTCGTTCAGGAACCGGAGTCAACCGCTAGCACAACGCTGACGGGGGCGCTGACCGAGTCGGGCGTTTCAGCCTTTACTATCGAGGCAGGTGGTGCCTGTGGCATCGTTGAGAGCAACGTGAGCGCGGGCAAGGCTGCGATACTCGGCGTTCTGGAACACTTGCGAATGGTTGCACGGTGTCGAGAAGCGGGGAACAGACTTCTGGATTCCATTCACGTGCTCGAGTACTCGAATCAGCCGCTCTGTACGACCAGCGGAATTATTCGCTTTGCTGTTATGCCGGGAGAGGCGGTGGCCTGCAATCAAGAAGTCGGCCGCGTTTACAGCGCGTTCGGTTCAGTCGAGGAGACACTCCGCGTAACGCGTTCCGGATACGTGTTGGGAATCTCCGACCACGCTCGGGCGATGCCGGGCAGCGAGGTTATCGCTATTGCGGAATTCACTAATTCGGAATCGAATACCTGGGAGACAAAAAAGATGAAGGCGCGGCCACAATGAGCACCGATGCTAAGCGCCCGGCCGAGAGGTTCGGCACAGTGATCGGTCTGGCGCCCGGTCGCGTCCCAGCGTACTCGTCCGACTACGCGACGGCGGATGATAACGAGCTACCGACTAGGCAGGCGTACCGCAGCTACATAGATGACGTTTACATGGGGCACAAGTGGCAATGTGTCGAGTTTGCCCGGCGTTGGTTGTACGTCAATCGCGGGTACGTGTTCGACGATATAGCCATGGCTCACGATATTTTTCGGCTCCGCACGGTTCGTCTAGTTGCTGAAAATCGACTGTTACCGCTCAACTCGTTTCGTAACGGCTCCAAGCATTGGCCGGAACCGGGCTGTCTACTAATTTGGGACGAGGGCGGAGAGTTCGAGATGACCGGACACGTCGCGATTGTGACGGAAGTTTCGCCGAAATATCTGCGGATAGTCGAGCAGAACTACGGCGACGCCAAGTGGCCAGATGGGCGAAACTATTCTCGGGAGATCCGAGCTGACACAACGCCTGACGGGCATTATTGGGTCGAGTGCTCCTTAGGCGATGCAAAGTTGCTGGGCTGGGTCGTCCAAACGGACGACGCCGCCTTCGCAGAGAAAATCGAGTCGCCGAATCCTGCATTGTTCCAGATCGTGGAACGGGAGGTCGGCAAGGAGCGCGATCCGAATTCACCGTGGTTGAACGTCGCGAACGAGGACGAGGCTGCCTATGTGGCATTCATGGAGGGGCACCTACTGCACAGTGACCCCGCATGCCAGCGCAAATACTACTGCGTCTCCGAGACGGCCCTGGCGGAGCTCCGTCGCGCCACCAATGAGTTACATGCGTTGTTTACGCACGCGACGGGATATGTGCTCAGCAACGATCGGCGACTCGAGCCTTTTAACATCCCTCGCGCACTTTGGCCCAAGATTCATCAATCCTGGGACAATAGGCGGAATCAGATGATCACTGGGCGATTCGATTTCACGCTCTCGGATCGCGGTCTCAAGGTCTACGAGTACAACTGCGACTCGGCCTCCTGCCACATGGAGGCGGGAAAGATTCAAGGGAAATGGGCAGACCACATGGGCTGCTCCGATGGTAGTGATGCCGGTGACAAGCTTCATGAGCGCCTCGTTGCCGCGTGGCTTCATAGCGATGTAAATGGGGTCCTGCACATCATGCAGGACGATGATCCTGAGGAGGACTATCACGCCCTTTTCATGCAAGAAGCAATGACGGAAGCGGGTATCGAGAGCAAGATCATTCGCGGCGTCGAAGGGCTGAGCTGGGAGAGTGACGGTGGAATCTCCGACTCCGATGGCACACGTGTCAACTGGGTATGGAAAACTTGGGCGTGGGAGACTGCGCTCGATCAGTTACGCGCGGAATTCGAGGAGGATGAGATTCGTCTCCACCAGTACGGTGCCGGTAATCAGCCGAAGCGTCCGCCGCGGTTGATCGATGTGCTACTGCGTCCGGAGGTGATGGTGTACGAACCACTTTGGACTCTGATTCCGAGCAACAAGGCGATTCTTCCCGTTTTGTGGAGTATGTTCCCAGAATATCCGTATCTGTTGAATGCCGCGTATGAGTTGACCGACGAGCTCAAGTCGTCGGGGTATGTGATGAAACCGATCGTCGGTAGGGGTGGCGCAAACATTGCCATCTATGATGCGCGGGCGCAGCTGCGGGCAGAGACGGGCGGCGCATTCGATGATAGAAATTATATTTTTCAGGAACGCTTTCCGCTATCGCGTATTGGTGGCCGAAATGTTCAAGTTGGCACGTTTACCGCTGCGGGAAGATACGCGGGCGCGTGTGTTCGCGTCGATGAGTCGGACGTGATTAGCCTCGAAAGCGAGAATATTGCGCTACGCGTGGTTCGGGACCAAGACCTCGCGCCCGGCCCGTCATGGATACCCTAGGGCGGGTAACGACGCTGTTGTTTGCGGTGGCCATTCTTCTGGTTGGTCATGGCTTGCAGCTCACGCTTCTACCGGTTCACGCTCTGTCGCTCGGATGGCCGAGCACGCTGATTGGGCTCACCGGGTCGGCTTATTTCGTGGGCTTCGTTACTGGCTGTCTCGTCGTTCCCGGCGTCGTCTCCCGCGTCGGTCATATCCGTTCTTTCATGGTCATGGCGGCGGGTGGGACGATCGCGCTTCTCGCAGCGGCGTTGTTCGTCGATTTCTGGGCGTGGCTCGTATTCAGATTCGTGACGGGTCTAGCCTTATCCGGACTCTATATGATCGTCGAGAGCTGGCTCACGGATGTGAGTCCAAAGAATCAGCGCGGGTCTGTGTTGTCGGTCTACTTGGCGATTAGCTTGATTGGTATGGCGGTCGGCCAGCTTCCAATGTTGCTGGGGGTGCCGGGCGATACCCGCTTGTTCATGGTGGCCGCGATGGCCTTTTCTCTTGCGATTATCCCCGTGGGATTGACGCGAATCGCGTCGCCGAAACCGATTCCGGTCGTCAGCGTGACGCCCAGGACCCTTTTATCCGTATCGCGCGTTGCCGTGGTCAGCGCCTTCATGGCAGGCATGGTGACTGGGGCATTTTGGACCATCGGGCCGGTTGCCGGCAGCTCGCTCGGGCTCGAGCAAGGCCAGATTGGACTAATGATGAGTGTTGGCGTGCTCGGCGGCGCAGCCGCGCAGTACCCAGTCGGCCGGTTATCCGATAACGTGGACAGGCGTCTCCTTATCGGGATTATCGCGGCGATCGGCGCGGCCGTAGCTGGACTCGGGGTTGGTATCGTGACCGCAACCCCGCTTGCGACCAACGTCGTGGTGTTCCTTATATGTGCTGCGGCGATGCCGGTTTATGCGCTGTGTATCGCGCTGGCAGCAGAGAATACTGAACTCTCGCTAGTGGAGCTTACGGGCGGAATGCTGTTGGCACACGGTACTGGTTCCATCGTCGGGCCGATCTTGGGGGCGCCGCTGATGACCCTCATCGGTCCGAGCATGTTCTTTGTGTTCTGTAGCGCGTGTTTTGCGGTGACTGCGATTTGGGCATTCTATAGACTCCTCGTCGTCGAGCGGCCAGTAGCTCATCAACCTCACCGACCGATGTTGCCGAAGACGACTCAGGCGGTTGCTGTACTGCTGGGAACTGAGAAGTAACAGTCGCGTTAGCGGGGCGGCATGTCATAGCTACACGCCGAATGCTCCAATGCCGCCGGACTTCATCGGCCACCTGACGCCCAACGTCTCGCGCGACAGACTCGTCTACGCGGCGGATAGTGTCGGCGACCGCATTCACGTGACGACGAAGCAGGGCGAGTTTCGCGACGACTTCGTGCTCGTGCCCGTTACGGGCGGCGGCGGTTCTGCCGGTGGCGTCGCATAAAACGGGCGACGTTCCTAGGCTGCTTTAGGAGTCATGCGGCCGGGCGCGTAAACGACTGACGCCGTTTCGGCGAATCCCGGCACCGCTAGCTGATCGAGCTGTCGGGGCTGGGATTTGACATATTGCAAGTTTCTGGCATTCTTCGCATCTGCAGGTTCCAAAAACCAAAAATATTAGAGGCTTGCGCATGGATATTCACTTCGATTGGAGAGTGGCGCTACACCGC
>JAHEEN010000185.1 GCA_024640685.1 Rhodospirillaceae bacterium | reverse complement strand
GCGCATGCCTCGCACGAGAACATGACGCCGATCTTTCACGGCAAGCTCGTGTTCATGTCATGGTTCAACGCCGGTGTGCGCGTCGTCGATATTCGCGACCCGTTCAATCCGGTCGAGGCCGGTTACTACATTCCGGCCGTCAACGAGAACACGACCGAGCGTTGTGCCGAGATCGACGGCCAGGAAGTCTGCGGCGTAGCAACGCAGACGAACAACGTCGAGGTCGACGACCGTGGTTACATCTATATCGCCGATCGCGCAAACTCAGGATTGGAGATCCTCGATCTGACGGGTAGCGCACGGCGCATTGCCGACTATCCCGACGACTAACTGGAGATTAAAAATGAGAACGACGACAGCAGTTGCAGCGCTCGCGCTCCTCGCCGTCACCGGGGTGACGCAGGCGCAGGAAATGACGCGCGAGTACGTCATCGACGAACGCGGTCGCGAACGGGCTTTTTCACGCGCGGTTGCAACAACCGGTGGCAAGATCGTGTGGCTTGCGGGGCAGACGACGACGACCGATGCGAATGGCAACTCGCTGGCTGGGGATTTCGAAGGACAGACGCGGGAGATCTTTCGAATTCTGGATGAGCGGCTGCGCGGCTTCGGCGGTGACTTGTCCGACATCGTCACAATGACCGTCTATATCGGCGACACGCGCTACGGCGACGAGTTCGTCGCGATCCGTCAAACGCTGTTCGATAACGACGAGTATCCGTCGAGCGCGCTGATTACCGTTGTGGGTTTCGCGCGTCCCGACATCTTGCTCGAGGTCAAAGCGACGGCCGTCGTCGACGCGGATTGACACGACGCCGCAGGGGTCGCCGCGGACTGCTGGAAGTCCGTTTGTTTACAGAAGGTTACCGTCGGTTCCGGCTGCAACTGGGGCGTGGCGACCGATTGCCTAAGCCGCGCGTGCGCGTTAGCATAATGGGTCCAAATTCCTGATGGCTTCGCCGCGAAGCCGCAGATAGCGGAGATCACCATGACCCAATCGCTACGCGTTTTAGTTGCTACGACCGTGCTCGGCCTTCCGGCACTCGCCGTGGCGCAGCACGAAGGCTCGATGGAGCTCGCAGAGGGCGCGGCCAAGCCGCTCGTGCAAGGCCTTTGCTCGGCGTGTCATCCCGTCTCTTTAATCACAGGCTCGACCGGCTACGACAAGGAAGGCTGGGAGTACCTGTTCGGCAACATGGTCGATCTGGCCGAGCCGATTCGCGGTCAGATCTCGAGCTACCTCGCCGAGAATTACCCGGCGACCGGCAAGTACACGCCGAAGCTCATCGAAGGCGATACGAAGATCGCGTTCAAGGAATGGAAAGTGCCGACGCTCGGACAGCGTCCGCGCGATTCATTGATGGCTAGAGACGGCACGATTTGGTGGGCCGGCATGTTCGGCAGCCTCGTCGGTAGGCTCGACCCGCGCACGGGTGAGATTAAGGAGTACCGTCTCGATCCGACGGCCCGGCCGCACAGCATCACCGAGGGTCCGAATGGCGACATCTGGTACTCGGGCAACAGCAACGGCACGATCGGCGTGATTCGTCGTGCGACCGACGAGGTCGACGTGTTCCCGATCGGCAATCCCGACGTCAAAGACCCGCACACGATGGCGTTCGACGAGAACGGCATTCTTTGGTTCACGGTGCAGAACAGCAACTACTACGGCAGCCTCGATCCGGCAACGGGCGACGTCTATGTGGCCAAGCCGCCGACCGAAGGCGCGCGTCCGTACGGTATACGCCGCGATTCCAAGGGCATGATGTGGATCGCGTACCGCGGTGCTTTCAAAATCGCGAGGCTCGACCCGAACACACGCGAGCTGACCGAGTTCGAGACGCCGAACTACGGCAACGATCCCGGTAAGGGTTGGAACATCCGCCGGCTTGCGATCGATGAGCAGGACAATGTCTGGTACGTCGATTCGGCGTGGGGCGAGATCGGCCGCTACAACCAAGAGACCGGTGAGTTCAAGCAATGGCAGTCGCCGAACGGCACGGAGTCGCATCCGTACGGCATCGAGGTCGTCGACGGCATCGTCTGGTACAACGAGTCCGACGTGCGTCCCGACGTGCTCGTGCGCTTCGATCCGGCGACCGAGCAGTTCCAGAGCTGGACGTTTCCGTCGGGTATCGGCGTGATCCGCAACATGTCACATACGCCCGACGGCAACCTCGTGGTCGCTCAATCGAGCACGAACCGTGTCGGTCTCGTGCTCGTCGGCGAGGAGAACATCGCGAAGTACTCGGATATTCTCGTCAGCCAGAACTAACGAGCTTTTCGTTACTTACGAAGCCCCCGGCGGTCTTGCGACCACCGGGGGCTTTTCTTTTCCGACGATTGAGCTCACGGATCGGCCGACCCGTGACAAATGGGTCTTAGCGGATTCGCTCGAGCGCGGCCTGCATAATCGGTACGATCACGGTGCTGGCGTCGGTAATCTGCTGAATCTTTGACTGCTCGACCGCGCCTGGCGAGGGGATCAGCGGCAATCGCTGGCGCTCGGACTCGGCGATTAGCTCGGGATCGTCGAGCGCAGCACTGATCGCGGCCCTTAACTCGGCGGTTGCCTGCCCGTCGAGGCTCGGCGGACCAAAGAAACCGCGATGCATGTCGAGCATGTTCGCAATCGCTTGCACGGCCTCGCGCGATTCGGGCAGCGCGACCTCAGTGGCCGTAGGCACGTCGGGAAACGGCGCATACCGCTCGGTGCCGAGCGTGATGACCGGATGCTCGTCGCCGGCTTGGATCGTGCCTAGCGATGCGCGCCACGACGTGATCTGGCCATCGCCGTCGCCGCGGATCACGGCCATCGCAGTATCGGCGTTGCCGTCGTAGCCCATGACGAGCTTGAGCTCCATGCCGAGCGCGTTGGCGAGCACGACCATCGAGTAAAAGTCCTCATCGGTGCCCTGCGACGGATAAACGAATGGCCGGCCGAGCGTTTTGAGCTGGTCGGCGCTCGTGATTCCGGATTCGGTGCCGACGACGAGCACACGCGGCTCGGTCGCCGCACGCCCGAGATAGACGAGCTCGGTCGTGTCGAACTGCACGGCCTCGCTGCCTGAAAGCTGCGCGAGGATCAACGATGGGATGCTCGTGAAGCCTATCGTCGTGCCATCAGGCTCGGCGAACCACAGATAATTCGTGCCGCGGATATTGCCGCCGCCGGTCATGATGCGCACGCGCACGTCATCGGCCTGCGCATGCTTGGCGATGAACGGCGCGATCATATGCGCGTAGCGCGCCATCAAGCCGCCGGCGCTGTTCGGCACGATCAGCGTAATGCGCTCCCCGACGACGCTCGCGGCGTTTGCCGTCGACGCCAGACACAGTGCGAGCAGGAGACTTGCGATTCTCGTCGTCATCGAAGCCACAATCTAAAACCGATCGAAGATCGGTTCCAGTAGGCCGTGATAGAGCTGTAGCTCCAGGCCTACGACGAACAGCAGATAGACCGTGACCGCGAACGCGCCGGCGCTCGCGATCGCCTTCCAGGCCGGGTAGTGCTTGCTGAATGCGAGATAACCGGCGCAGAACAGAAAAACGGCAGGAACCGGGCCGAACGCGACGATCAGCGCGACGAACAGGCTGACGAAACCGAACGCCTTGAGCTCGCGAATGCTCGTGGGTGTCTCGGGTACCGCTGGCGTTTCGTGCTCGGGCGATTGCTCGGGTACTTGCTGCCGCTCCGGGGCACGGTCGCCGATCAAGAGATTGAGCGGCCCGAACGTATTGCGCTCGAGGCCGCCCGCGCGGTTCTGCCTGACAACCTGAATCAGTAGGCACAACAACCCGATTCCTGCGATCGGTAACGGTACGAGCCGCGCGTTCGGGCCGAAGCCTGCGGCGATGATCAGATAGCCGACGAAGATGCAGGCGACGATCGCGGCAAAAATGTTCTCCTGCGCGCGGCGACTCATGAGGCCGCCTCCGCAGCTACGCGATTCTTACGCCACGTGCGGATGAACGGCAGCGCCGTCGTGACGATCACGAAGATCAGCATGACGAGCGCGATCGGCCGCGTCAGGATGAAATCGTTGCCGTAGAGGCTCAACGAGATGTGCAGGTTCCGCTCGATCATCTCGGCCAGCACCATGCCGATGACGAAGTTCGCGCGCGAGTAGTCGTACTTGTCCATGTAGTAGCCGACGACGCCGAACACGGCTGCGACGATGACGTCGACGATCGTGCCGCGCGTCGCGAATGCGCCGAACAGGCAAATCGACAACACGAGCGGAATCATGATGTTCGGGTTCAGCATCGGCAGGCGCGCCAAGTGCTTCGAGATTGCGAGTCCCAGCAGCGTCGTCAGCACATTGGCGATGACGATGATCCAGACCATCGCGAACACGATGTCGAGCCCAGACGTCAGCATCTGCGGGCCCGGCACGATGCCCATGCTCAAGAACGCGACGAGCAGGATGGCCATCGATTCACCGCCAGGGATGCCGAACGCGAGTGTCGGCATCAACCCGCCGCCCTCGTTCGCGCCGAGCGTCGCATCGGGTGCGATGACGCCTTCGACTGCGCCTTTACCGAAGCGCTCCGGTGTCTTCGATGTCTGCACGGCCTGCGCGTAAGCCGCAATGCCGCCGATGCTCGCGCCGACGCCGGGAAGGACGCCAATCCACAAGCCCAGCAGGCTCGAGCGCACGACGAGCCACCAGTGCGTGAGCGTATCCTTGACGCCGTCGAGCACGGTGCTCGTTTCGGTGCCTGCGACGCGATTCGCGATCCGCTCGCCTTTGACGTAAAGCTTGATCATCTCGGCGACCGCGAACAGTCCGATCATCGCGACCGGGAACGAGATGCCGTCGAGCAGATAGATGATGCCGAACCAAAAGCGCGGCGTGCCCGTGATCGGGTCCATGCCGACAAACGCAACCATGATTCCGAGCGCGGTTGCGATCATGCCCTTGAGCAGCGAGCCTTCGCTGAACGTTGCGATGATCGTCAGGCCCCATAGCGCGAGCATCAAGTATTCGCTGGGGCCGAGCGCGAGCATGACCGGGCGGACGATCGGGATGCTGATGGCCAGAAAGATCGCGCCGAACACGCCACCGAGCAACGCGGCCATCGCCGAGGCGCCGAGCGCGCGGCTGGCCTCGCCCTTCTGTGTCATTGGGTGGCCGTCGAAGACGAGCGCGAGGCTTTTCGCCGCCCCCGGGACCTGAAACAGGATGCTCGTGACCGAGCCGCCCCAGATCGTCGCGATATGCGCGCCGAGCAACAGCGCCAACGTTGCGCTGATCTCGTAGCCGTACGTGAACGGCAGCAGCAGCGCAATCGCGACGATGCCGCCGAGGCCGGGCAAGATGCCGACGACGAGACCGTAGACGACGCCGATAACCATAAAGGCGATCGCTTGCGGTGTCGCAAGCGATACGAGTCCTGCGCCTATGGCTTCGAGCATTTCGTGAGGCTCCCCCGTCCGCCTAAGGCAACCCTGCCGGCGAAAGACCGGCCAGCACGGTCTTTCGCGGGACGCAAACGTTTGTTAATCGACGACCTTACCGAGCAAGTCGACGACGTTCGTCTTGCAGTCGATCATCTCCTTCGGGAACACGATCGTGATCGCATCCACGGGGCAGATCGACTGACACAAGCCGCAGTACCAGCACTCGTCCGGGTATTCGATGACTGGCAGCGTCTCGCGGTTGTCTTCTTCTTTGTAGATCAAATCGCCGGGACAGATCCAGTCGCACAAGTTGCATTTGACGCACGTGTCGGCGTCGATCTGAATCGGGTTGTGCACGGCTTTCGCGTCTTTCGGGTTAGCCGACATTGGACAGGTCCTCGTCTTTAAGTCGCGCGAATGCGGCGGCCAGTGGCTCGTCGCACGACAGCGTATCGACGTCAGGTCCGTCCTCGCCGCGCTTGACGAGCACGAACTTGCGCCAGTGCGCATCGTCGGACTCCGGGAAATCGAGGCGGCGGTGTGACGATCGCGTGCGCGTCTCGTGCCGCGCCAATGATGCGCGTGCCATGATCTCAGCCGACATTCGAATGCTCTTCGATTCGTGGACGCGCATCAGCCCGTGCAAATCGTCGGCCTTGAGCGTCGGTTCCTTCGCGGCGAGTGCAGCCAGCGATCGCAACGCGAGCTTCAGCCCTTTGTCGTTGCGGCGCACGCCGACGTAATCGCTGACAGTCTGGCGCGTCTCGCTCTCGAACTCCCTCCAGCCGACGCCTTCTTCGCGGCCTAGGTGCGCGGTTGCTTCGGCGCGAATGGCGTTCGCGGCATCCATGTCGACGTCAGGACGCGAGGTCGGTGGTGTCTTCAAGTGCGCTGCAACGCCTTCGCCCGCAATGTGGCCGAGTACGGAGGCGCCGGCGATGCCGCCCGAGACTGACGCGCAGTCGCCGGCAGCGAACAAGCTGCCGACCGACGTTTGGCCGTCGGTGTCGACGGCTAGCCCTGAGCCGCGGAAGTAGACGCCGCTGCGGCGGATGCTGAGCTCGGAGATCGACA
>JAHEEN010000184.1 GCA_024640685.1 Rhodospirillaceae bacterium | reverse complement strand
CAGCAGGATCGGCACGATGATCGGTGCGTACGACGCCAGTGCACCTGGTAGCTCGCTCTTGCCGGAGTCGTCGAGGAAGTTCTCGCCGGCGAACTCATCGGCCGGAAGCGTTTTCAGTCGCGGCCCGACGATGTACTGGCCCCAGATCCATCCGGCGAGCGAGCCGACTAGGCATGCGAAGCCGCCGAAGATGATCGTCTTGCCGATATCGGCACCGACGAGGGCTGCTGCGGCCAGCGGCCCCGGTGTCGGCGGCACGATCGCATGCGTGAGCTGCAACGAGCCGACCAAGCCGATCGACATGACGCCGACGGTGACGCCCATCATCTTCGCAGCCGAGTGTACGAGCGGGTTCAAGATCACGTAGGCGACGTCGGAGAAAATTGCAACGCCGAGCACGAAGCCGGTCAACGTCAGCGCCAGCGGCATGCGCTTGGAGCCGACGACGCTGACCATCGAGCGTGTGATCGTCTCGATTGCGCCGGTGTGCCGCAGCGCCTCGGCGATGATCGAGCCGAGTACGATGACGACGCCGATCGAGCCCAGTGTCGAGCCAAAGCCCGTCTCGAACGCGTTGATAAAATTGTTTTGCTGCACGCCTGGAATGACGCCGAACAGCAGTAGCGGCACGAGCAACGACAAAAAGACGTGCCAGCGCCACTTAGCGATCAGGAACAACAGCAGCACAATGACGCCGAGAAACGCGAGCAGCGCCAGTACCGGGCTCGTTGCGACCGCAGTTGCAGGATCCATAGCGTCCGTCCTATTCGTGTTGTTGTTGCGGGCAGCCCGGTGCCCGTGGAGACTCGTTGGGCTTTTGGCGCGTGCTCCCTGGGCGCCTGAGTAGGGCGTCGTTATACCTTCGGGGGCACGCCTCGGCAAGTCGCCGCTCGTTGTGCGTGCTTGGCCGCCCGCGCTAGACTGCGGCATCGATAATAAGCTGGGGTTGGCCATGCAGTCGGTCATGATCGTCGTTCTCGGCCTTGCGGGCATGAGTTTCGGTTGGCTCGTCTATTCGAAATTCATTGCCGAGAAGATCTATCGACTCGATCCGGACTTCGTGACGCCCGCGCACGAACTCAACGACGGCGTCGACTTCGTGCCAACGAATCGCTTCGTGCTCTGGGGGCATCATTTCACGTCGATTGCCGGTGCGGCGCCGATCGTCGGTCCAGCCATCGCCGTGTACTGGGGCTGGGTGCCGGCCGTGCTGTGGGTGACATTCGGGACGATCTTCTTCGCCGGCGTGCATGATTTCGGTGCGATTTGGGCCAGTGCGCGCAACAAGGGTAAGTCGATCGGTGCGTTGTCGAGGGACGTCATCGGCGCTCGGACGCGCTCGTTATTCATGGTCGTGATCTTTTTGCTGCTGTTGATGGTCAACGCGGTCTTCGGCGTCGTGATTGCGAGCCTATTCATCAGCACGACCACGTCGGTCTTTCCCGCCTGGTCTGCGATCGCCGTTGCGCTCGTGATCGGGCAGCTATTGCGCCGCAACGTCAGCCTGGCCGCGCTATCCGTCGGTGGCGTGCTCGCGCTCTACACATCCGTTTACATCGGTAGCTTGCTGCCGATCGAGCTGCCCGCAGAGCTTTTCGGTCTGGCGCCGAGCGCCAACTGGCTCATTATCTTATTTGCGTACGCGGCAGTCGCCTCACTGCTGCCGGTCTGGATGCTGCTGCAGCCGCGCGACTACATCAACGGTTTGCAACTCATTATCGGGCTCGTGCTGCTTTACGGTGCGGTGTTCCTGACGATGCCGGAGATCACGGCGCCGGCGTTCAATGACCGGCTCGATGCCATGTCGCCGTCTATAGTGCCGTTGTTATTTGTGACGATCGCGTGCGGCGCCGTTTCGGGCTTCCATGGCATTGTGTCTTCGGGCACGACGTCCAAGCAGCTCGACAAGGAGCCAGACGCGCGCTTCGTCGGCTACCTAGGCGCCGTTGGGGAGGGCACGCTCGCGCTGATCACGATCGTCTCGGTCAGCGGCATTACGCTCGCGGCAACGACCGAAATGTGGCACGAGATCTATTTTGCCTATGGCCAAGCCGGTGCGCCGACGTTCGTGCAAGGCGGCGCGGAGCTCTTGCGGCAGGGCTGGGGTATTCCGATCTCGGTAACGACGACGATGCTCGCGACGATGGTCGTGCTGTTCGCGGCAACGACGATGGACACGGGCGTGCGCTTGCAGCGCTACATCATTCAGGAGTGGGGCGAGATCTACAGTGTCGGTGCGCTGCAGGACAAACGACTCTCGACGGCCATTGCGGTCGGCACGTGCCTTTTCCTGGCGTTCGGTGCCGGTGGCGCGTCGGGGTCCGGCGGGCTCGTGATTTGGCCGCTGTTCGGCTCGACGAACCAGATTCTCGCCGGTCTCACGTTGCTCGTGATCTCGGTCATGCTGATCAAGCTCGGCCGGCCCGCGCGCTACACGCTGATTCCGATGATGTTCGTCATGACGACCTCGTCGTGGGCCGCCGTGCTCAAGCTCATCGAGTGGTACCAGGCCGGCAACTGGGTGCTCGTCGTTATCGACTTCGTTGTAATTATCACGAGTGTGCTCGTAATACTCGAGGCCGCGTCCGCGATATCGCAGTACCGGCGCGAGAACCCGGTGTCGCAAGCGAGTTGAGCAAGTCCAGTAAGCAATCGAAGCGCGGCGAGCCGCGTGGTCTAGAGGTACTGCTCGACCCGGCGCTCAACAAATCGATGGCGTTTACGCGCGAGGAGCGTGAGCGCTACGGGCTCAGAGGCTTGCTGCCACCGGCGATCGTCAGTCAGCGCACGCAGATCTCGCGCGCGCTAGAGAACATCCGGCGTAAAGACTCCGACATCGAGCGGTTCATTTACCTGCAGTCGCTCGCAACGCGTAACGAGCGGCTGTTGTACCGGCTCGTGCTCGATCATATCGAAGAGATCCTGCCGGTGATCTACACGCCTACGGTCGGTCAGGCGTGCAAGGAGTTCGCGCATATTTTTCGTCAGACGCGCGGCATGTACGTGACGGCTGACGATCGCGGCGAGATTCGCAAGCTGTTCGACAATTGGCCGTACGACGACGTTCGAGTCATTGTCGTCACCGACGGCGAACGTATCCTCGGTCTCGGCGATCTCGGCGCGAACGGCATGGGCATCCCAATCGGCAAGCTGGCGTTGTACACGGCGCTTGGGGGCATCGCACCTGGCAAGACGCTGCCGGTGATGTTCGACGTCGGCACCGACAACGCAGAGCTACGTGGCGACCCGCTGTATCTCGGGCTTGATCGGCCGCGGCTGCGTGGCGTGCCATACTTCGAGCTGTTCGACGAGTTCGTCGAGGCCGTGCAGGACGTTTACCCCAATGCACTGCTGCAGTTCGAGGACTTTGCGACGCCGAACGCGTATGCGTTGCTGAGGCGCTATCGCGACAAGATTCTCTGCTTCAACGACGACATCCAGGGCACGGCGGCAATGACGCTCGCCGGCATTCATGCATCGACGCGGTTGTCTGGCATCGAGTTCGCCGACATGCGCATCATGTTCGTCGGCGCTGGTTCGGCGGCGACCGGCATCGCCGACCTGATGACCGAGGCGTTCGTTGCGACGGGTCTCTCACGCGACGAGGCGCGTCAGCGGCTCTGGTTCGTCGACATCGACGGGCTCGTCGTCGCCGATCGTGCCGACACGCTGTTGCCCCACAATCTGCCCTATGCGCATGAGCATGAGCGCTGTGATCTCGGCGCTGCGATCGACGCGATCGAGCCGCACGCGCTGATCGGTGCCACCGGGGTCGCAGGCACGTTTCCGCGTGCGGCAGTCGAGCGGATGGCGGCGATCAACGAGCGCCCCGTGATTTTTGCGCTGTCGAACCCGACATCGAACGCCGAGTGCACGGCCGAGCAGGCTTACGCCTGGACAGGCGGCCGCGCGATCTTCGCGAGCGGCAGCCCGTTCAAGCCTGTAGAAATCAATGGTGAGACCGTGACGCCTGGGCAGGGCAATAACGCCCACATTTTCCCGGGCGTCGGACTGGGTGCCGTGATGTCGGGCGCGCGGGTCGTGACCGACGAGATGTTCCTCGCAGCGGCCGCGACGCTCGCCGAGGCGGTTGCCGATGAGAACATTCGCCAGGGGACTGTCTATCCGCCGCTGAGCTCGATTCGTGAGATCTCCGTTGCCATTGCCGTCGCCGTCGCCGAGATCGCTCATTCGACGGGTCTGGCGCGTTACGAGCGGCCGTCTGACGGGCTAGTAGCTCATATCAAGTCTCAGATGTTTGATCCAACCTACTGATTTTGAAGGAAATAATCTGAGCACCGCTTGATCGCTCTTGGCAGCGATGCGAGACTGGTCGCGACAACAGGCAGCGGCGGCGAGGCCTGCATGGGTGCTGCCCGCTGCGATAACGAGAACACTCCGGAGCTAACGCTATGTCGAATCGATCGTTTTTGAAGAATTGTTGTGTCTGCGCGGCGGGCGCCGTGTTGACGCTGGCGGGCGCCGCGGCGGTTGCGCAAGAGGCTAGCAGTTACGCGGCCGTGCCCGGTCAGAAGGGTGGCCAGGACATGTTCGGCGGTTACGACGTCGCTGCCGGCTGGCCCAGGGACATCGGCAATCTGCCGGGGCTCAACGGGGAGTGGACGTTCGGCGCCGGCCAGAGCGTGTTCGCCGAGAGTCCCGACCGCATCATCTATCTGCAACGCGGCTTGTTGCCTGACATCGATCCGCCGGCCGCGAAGGTCTATCCGGATCTCGGCCCCAGCCTGATGTACCCGAACAATGCCGTGTGGCGCAATGCGACGCGCTCGAGCCTGCCGGCGAATGGCGGCACCGGCGGTTCGGCCGAGGAGGGCGTGCAGGCTTGGATCGATCGCGGCGGTCGATTCAATATCGATTCGCGCTGGGAGTACTGCGTGCTCGTGTTCGACGGCGACGGTAACGTCACCGAGGCGTGGACGCAGTGGGACTTCATGATGCAGCGGCCGCACTTCGTGACAATCAGCCCATACGATCCCGAAAAGCACGTCTGGATCATCGACGATCACAAGCACGTGATCCACAAGTTCACGAACGACGGCTCGACGCTCGTGCAGACAATTGGCACGTACGGTGAGCCCGGTGCCGACGAGACGCATTTCAATCGTCCGACGTTCATGGACTTCTTCCCCGACGGTGGCTTCGTCGTCGCCGACGGCTACAACGGCACGCGCGCCGTGAAGTTCGACGCCGACGGCAACTACGTTACGGCGTGGGGCCAGGCCGGCAGCAACGGTGACGAGACACGGCCGGGCTATTGGAATAACGTCCATGGCGTTGCGATCGATCCGCAAACCAACCGCATCTTCGTCAACGATCGCGGCAACCGCCGGATCCAAGTATTCGACGAGGACGGCAACTACCTATACGAGTGGAGTGTCGGTGGGCGACCGGCCAGCCTGCACATGTTCATCATCGATGCGAACGGCTATCTCTGGGCGGCCGATCGCGGCACCCACAAGGTGCTGAAGTACGATCTCGAAGGCAACTTCCTGTACGCGTTCGGCACTCACAGCGAAGCCCCCGGCGGCACGTCGGGCGTGCACGGCATGAGCATCGACCAAGACGGCAATCTGTACCTGGCTCAAGTCGACAACAAAGGCGGCGTGCAGAAGTTCACACCGCGCGAGGGCGCGAACGCCGATTTCATCATCGGGCCGCGGCCTGCAGGCGTCTGGGACTGATCGATTCCGGGCCATCGAAAGCAATCCCGGCAGGAGCGATGCGGTGTCTCTGCCGGTTTTTTTTGCGTGATGGGCCGCCCTGAGTCGAGACGGTAGCGAGGTCATCTTGACCGGCTCCAAGGAACAACTCCTAGCGAGTAGATTCCGTGCGCTGCTCGCAGGGCGACGTCGTTGGCTCGTCGTCGCTCCGGCAGCCGCGCTCGTCTACGGGGTCGCCGGATTCCTGCTCGCCCCGCTGATTGTCCGCAGTCAGGTTATCGACGCGCTCGAGACGACGCTGTCGCGACCGGTATCGATCGAGTCTCTGCGCATCAATCCGTTCGCGCTCAGCGTCGACGTGCAGGGGTTCGAGCTGACCGAGTCTGACGGCAGCCCACTCATCGCATTTGAGCGTTTTTACGCAAACCTTCAACTGTCGAGCTTGTTTCGTTGGGCCTGGACATTCCGTGAGCTTCGTCTGGAGTCCCCCGAGATCGAGCTCGTGCGCGAGTCTGACGGCACGGTCAATCTTATGCAGCTGATAGGGTCCGACGCTTCACAGCCCGCGCCTGCGGACGATGCTTCTGGCCTGCCGCGCGTCGTCATCGGTGAGTTGGCAATCGCCCGTGGTGCGGTCAACGTCACTGACCGCGTACCTGAGTCGGAGTTCGTAACGCCCGTCGGTCCGATCAATGTCACGATGCAGGCGTTGAGCACGCTGCCGGAATCGGAAGGCCGCGAGAGCATTATCATCGAGACCGAGGGCGGCGCGCGCTTGCAGTGGGTGGGCGGCTTGCAGCTCAATCCGTTGTCATCGCGCGGAAGCGTTACCGGCAGTG
>JAHEEN010000183.1 GCA_024640685.1 Rhodospirillaceae bacterium | reverse complement strand
CGCCTTGAGGCCTCGAAAACTTAGACGTTCGTCAATTTTGAGGCCCGCCGTGTTTTGTACACTGCGGGCCTCATGTTTATTTCGGCATCGAATTGGCCGTCTCCTCTCGAGCGCCGGGCGCAGCTCGTAGTCGCGCTCGCCGTGTTCTTGACGCTCGCCTCGTGCTCGGCGGCCGTCGTCCAAGCACAACCGGTGGACGACCCCTTCGCCGCTGGCACCGCCGCGTTCGCCGAGCAGGACTATCTGCGTGCGCTGTCGCACTTCGAGGATGCCCGCGACGCCGGAGCAGACGGTCCGGCGATTCATTTCAATATCGCGGTCTGCCACTATCGACTGGCCAACTACGCCGAGGCTGCGGAGGCGTTCGATCACGTGGCGGCGACGTATCCAGCGATGCGCGAGCTCGCGCTCTACAACCTTGGTCTCGTCCGCACCCGCCAGCGTCGCGACGCGCTTGCGCGCGACCTGTTCGTCGAGGTTCGCTCGGACAGCAACGACGAGAAGCTCGCGACGCTCGCCAACGAGGCCCTGCGGCGGCTCGCTCCTGAGCGTGCTGTCGAGGCGCCGCGGTCGGTATGGATTAGCTTTCTCGACGTTGGCCTAGGCTACGACGACAACGTCGCGCTGCTCGATGAAGCCAGCTTGCCAGCGACGCAGTCCGTCGATAGCGCGTTCACGGAGTTTCTCGGCGTGCTGACCGGCCCGCGGCGGGCCGCTCCGGGCTTTCGATTCGACGGCACGGTCTACGCCGTGCGCCACGACGATGTGCCGGAGTTCGACCAAACAGCATTGCGCGTCGGCGGGGTGTACCAGTGGAGCGTCGGTTCCTGGTGGCTCGAGACCGGGCCCCATGCGAACTACAGTACGCTCGACGGTGACGGTTTTGAGCAACGCGTCGGCGCCGGCCTCGTGGCCAGGCGCGTATTGACGGATACGCTGCGGCTCACGTTGCAAGCCGTGCACGATGAAGTCGAGGGCGCCGACGCCGCATTCGAGTTCCTCGACGGGTCTCGCCAGCAGCTCAGTGCGTCGATCGACCAACGCACCGCGGGCGGACGTATCTCGGCTGGGCTCGATATCGAGCGCAACGACCGCGTGTCGGGCAGCGTTTCCCCTGATCGGCAGCGACTATGGGTCGGCTACCGCTACACGGCGAATCCACAGTGGCACGCGGACGTGCGCCTCGCTCTGCGAACGAGCGACTACGACGACCTTGCAACGCCCCGCACCGAGGATCTCGTCGACCTCGACATCGGCTACACGCGGCGCTTGAACGGCGGCTGGGAGCTCGGCGGCCGCGCGCGCTGGTACGACAACGATACGCTGGTTGCGCCGTTTGCCTACACTCGCAGTCGTCTTAGCCTTTTACTGACGAAGAATTTCTGATGCGACGGGCGTGAATGACGACGCGGGGCCGTGTAGCTAGGCAAGCTACAGGCCCCGCACGTATGTCGGAAGTGATTTTCTACTGCGGATAGACCGGGATCGCCGCGCGGTCGCCGAAGACAGTCGTCAAGCCGTGTGCTGCACACGCCTCATTCTCGCCGCTGGCCATGCCGCTGATGCCGATTGCGCCGATCATCTGGCCATCGACGACGATCGGCACGCCGCCCGGCTCCGTATAGAAATCAAACAGCCCCACGACACGCGGGAAACCGCCGCGGTTATTCGTCACGGCGGCATTACGCACCGACGTTGGCGAGCGGCTGCGCAATGCGGTCTCCGCCTTGAGCAGCGCAGTTTTCATATTCAGCGAGACCTGGCCGTCCATGCGCTCGCCGTGCACGAGGTCGCCGCCGGGCGCGAGGACGAACGCCGACATCGACTCGCCGCGCTCCGCTGCCCAGTTGCGGCAGGCGCGCGCAACGTTGCGTGCAGTATCGCCGGAAATCTGGTTGGCGTTGAGGATACGCTTGGCGGCGTCGCCCGATACGACCCACTCCTCCGGCAGGGACGACTCGGGTACGTCGGCAGCTGCAAATCGTGGAACGGGCACCGTGGCCGGGCCGCGATTCCGCGGCAGGTCCTCGAGCAGAGGTGGCGCCGAGCCCAGCACCTCGATCATCGCCTTGTGCGCGCAAATCTCGTCGCTCCAGCCCTCGTTGATGCGCGGCGCCGAGCCGCCAACGCCGATCGCGCCGATTAGGACGTCGTCGACGATGATCGGCAGTCCGCCCGAGTTTGCGAACAGCCCGAGCTCCATGCCGACCCATTCCGTATCGGGGTCCCGAATCGCACGGTTCATTTGCGCTTTGCTGGGCTCGCGCAGCGACAGTGCCGTGCGGGCTTTCATTTCACCTGTCGCGATATTCGTCCAGACCTGGCCGTCCATGCGATGGATGTAGACGTGGTTGCCGTCGCCATCGAGCACGTAAACGCTGATCGCGACACCGCGCTCGGTTGCGAGGCGCTCGCACGTCATCGTGATGCGCTCGGCCGTGTCCAGGCTGATCGCTTGGCGGTCGAGGATTTTGTCAGCGGCGGCGCCGGTAACGACGAAGTCCGACAATGCGTTCTGCGCGCTCGCGGACGTGCTGGCGGCCAGCGTCAGCAATGCGAGCTTGGCTAGAGGCTTGTTCATCGTGAATTCTCCCGGGAAGAGCAGTCGTTTGTTCGTTTCTCTGTACGGACGACCGATCTGGCTCGCCCGCGACTCGTCGATTGATTCTAGCGCGATCAGCGCGGGTGCGGGAATCGTTCGGACAGCCGGGCAGAGACTCGGCGTCGGGCTAGTTGAGCTCGGCGTGCTCTTCGTCAGCGGAGACGTCGGCTTGCGCGGTCGCCTCGAGCTCTGTCGGCTCGATCGGGTTTTCGATCAGCCGCGCGTCGGCGACATAGGCGTCGATGTCGAGCTCCGGCCGATAGATCGGATACGGAATGCCGCGTTGCTCGCTGACGATGCGTGCGACGAGCTCTTTGTTTAGCGGCTCTGGGTCGAGTTCGGCGCGCTGAAAGGCGGCGTCGATGACGCGGAACGCCTGCGCTTGCATATTTCGCTCGTCTTCTGCCAGCGGTGCGTGCACTTCGAGGTATAGCTCGCCGTCGCGCCAACCCGCCAGCACGGGCTCGTCGATGATGTTGACCGGGAGGCCCGACGGCACCTCTTCGAACAACGCCTCGATGTCCTCGGGGTAGAGCCGAATGCAACCGTGGCTGACGCGCATGCCGACACCGGCAGGCTTGTTCGTGCCGTGAATCAAATAGCCTGGCATCGAAAGGCCGATGGCGAAATGGCCGAGCGGATTGTCCGGACCCGCCTCGACGATGCTCGGTAATGGGTCGCCGAGCTCGGCGTGCTCGGCGCGTACCGAGGCCGGCGGATACCAGACTGGGTCGCGCGCTTTTTGCGTGACCTCGGCGCGGCCGGTCGGCGTGGCCCAACCCTGGCGGCCAATGCCAATCGGATGGGTCGTGACCGATAGCGTATCGACAGCTTCGCCTTCTACAGTCTCAGGACGGAAGTACATCAGGCGCATGCTCGGCAAGTTCAACACGATACCCTCGCGCGGAACGGCCGGTACGACGCTCATCGTAGGCAGCACGACCGGCGTGGCTTCGCCCGGCAGCCAGACGTCGATGTCCGGGTTGGCGAGACGCAGCTCGTCGTAGCCGACGTTGAACTCGCGAGCGATCTGCACGAACGTGTTATCTTCGCGCGCGCGAACGACTTGGACGTCGCCGAGCACTTCCTGATCGCCCGTGACGCCGTCGAAGCGCCGCGTCTCGAGCCGCGTCTCGAGACGCGCCTCGATTGGCCGCTCCGGTGGCGGGGCGACCTCTGCAACCGGCTCTTCGCTGCGCCCCCAGCCGCTGAAATCGAGGCTGGGAACGTAGCTGCAGCCGCCAAGCGCAGCGACGCTCAGCGCGGATGCGATCGATCGCAGGATGGCGGGTGTGGGCACCATCGGCGCAGTATAGCGCAGCGCCAGCCCGCTCAGGCGATCGCGTCGAGATAACGGCGCACTGCCGCCGGAAAGCCGATAGTCAGCGCATCGGCTGTGATCGCATGGCCGATGCTGACCTCGGCCAGGTCCGGCACGCGCGCTTTGAACGCCGGCAGATTTTCAGCGGTCAGGTCGTGGCCGGCGTTGATGCCGAGCCCCGCCTCGATCGCAGCCCTGGCCGTTGCCGCGTATCGCTCGAGTACCGCGTCGAAATTACCGGCCGCGAATGCGCTCGCGTAGGGCTCGGTGTAGAGCTCGATGCGATCGGCGCGGACGCTTGCGACAGCGTCGACGGCTGCGGGCTCCGGGTCCAGGAACAGACTGACGCGAGCGCCCTGTTCGTGCAACGCTGCAACGACGGGCTCGAGCACGTCGCGACTCGTAGCGACCTCCCAGCCGTGGTCCGACGTTCGCTGATCCGGAGCATCGGGCACGAGCGTGACCTGTGCCGGGCCGACTTCGGCGACGAGCGCGAGAAAGTCGTCGCTCGGATAGCCTTCGATATTGAGCTCGATCGTGTCTGCGAATCGCTCGGCGATCAATGCGCCGAGCTCGCGCACGTCACTGGGCCTGATGTGACGTTGGTCCGGCCGCGGGTGGACCGTGATGCCATGGGCGCCTGCGGCGATCACGATCTCTGCCATGCCAGTCACGCTCGGATACGTCAGGTCGCGTTGATTGCGCAGCAATGCGACTTTGTTCAAATTGACGCTGAGTTTGGTCGTCATGCTCTGAATTCCATCTAATTCACGCGCTTTCGGCAACCGTCATCGGTTGTTTTCGGCTGTGCTCAGTTGTTCCGCCATCATTGCGGCAACGCTGGTACCACGGTCGGTTCCGCGAGCTCGCAGCGCATCGATGACGCCCGCACGGTCTGCGGCCGAACGATTCTGACTCATCTTGAATTTCGCCTGTACGTCGCTGACGCGAATGTCGACGCCGACGATGTAGTCGAGCTTCCTTGCATCGTAGCGTGGCACCCAGGGCGCCGGCTCGGCCGCTTCGTAGACGCTTGCGAGTCGCTCGACGAGGTCGCGCAGGCGCTCGTGCTCCGTGAATACCGTCGCCTCGCCCGTCACGTGAACTGCCGCGTAATTCCACGTCGGCACGCCCTCGTCCGCGAACCACGTCGGTGAGATGTACGCGTGGGGTCCCGTGAAGATTGCCGCGACGATCCGGCCGTCAATGAGCGCCGCCTGCGGATTGTTCCGCGCGAGGTGGCACAGCAGGCGGTCGTCGCCGTCACGCAGGAACGGTGCGTGACTGATCTCGAGACGATTGCCCTGCGTAGATGCAAGCACGCCGA
The DNA here is from genome assembly GCA_024640685.1 of Rhodospirillaceae bacterium. Classification (GTDB taxonomy): domain Bacteria; phylum Pseudomonadota; class Gammaproteobacteria; order Steroidobacterales; family Rariloculaceae; genus JAHEEM01. The sequence goes on along the minus strand of JAHEEN010000183.1, from coordinate 1,280 downwards.
ACGCGTGGTTATCGATCAGGTCGCGAATGGCCGCCGCGCCCGGGGCCTCGAAGTGTTTTGGTATATACATCGCTCTCTCATAGCAAAGACTGTGGTCCGGGGCCAGTTCTGGTGTGGGGTGACACCGACGGCGGTATGGCGATGGGGCGAGTGTCACCACCCCCGGGTCCGGGCACGCTATGAATACGTCCCTGTTCGCTCGGCGCGCGCCGTCCCTGGCGCGCGACGCCCCGGCCCCGGGGGTGGTGACACTCGCCCCGCTTGCGCTCAGCGAGCGCTGAGACCTCGGCGGCCACCGTCGCCACTCGAGGCTGACCAAAATTTCAAACGCTGGTCGTTGTTGCTATAAGACGAGGAGTCGACATCATTTGAGGGATGCCATGTACAAGGGCGGCTGTCTATGCGGTGCCGTGCGATTTTTCATCACGGGCCCGATCCGCAATATCGTTTACTGTCACTGCTCGCGCTGTCGGCGCGCGCAGGGTAGTGCGTTCGCGACGAACGGCATCGTCGCAGCCGATGACTTCGAGATCACGAAAGGCGCGCAGAATCTGACGACGTTCCAATCGATGCCCGGCAAGAGGAAGCAGTTTTGCCGAACGTGCGGCTCGCCGATTCTGAGCATCAACTCGGCAACGCCCGACGTCGTGCGCGTGCGCATCGGAACGATTCAGTCGCCGATCTCCGAGCGGCCGACGGCGCACATCTTTGCGACGTCGAAAGCCGATTGGGAATCGATCAGCGACGATCTGCCGCAATACCCCGAGTACGAGCCGGGCCGGTGACCGGATCCAGTCGATGAGTGTCACCATCCGGCAGGCCGATCTCGACGATCCGGCGGATGCCGCCGGCGTTGTGGCGGTTCTCGACTCGTATGCGGCCGACCCCGTCGGCGGCGGGCAGCCGTTGGCCGACACCGTGCGCGCGACGCTCGCGGAAAAGCTCGGCGAGCAGCCACACGCGCTCGTCTTGGTCGCGAGCACTGACGAGCAATGTATCGGCATCGCGATCTGTTTTTTCGGCTTCTCGACGTTCGCCGCACGCCCGTTGCTGAACGTGCACGATCTCGCGGTGCTGCCGGCGCATCGCGGACGCGGTGTCGGCCGCGCATTGCTCGCCGCGGCCGAGCGCTGCGCGCGCGAGCGCGGCTGCTGCAAGCTCACACTCGAGGTACAAGACTCGAATGCCCGCGCCCGCGGCCTCTATCGAAGCTTCGGGTTCGACAATTTGACGTACGGCAACTCCGGCCCGACGCGTTTTTTGGCGAAGCCGCTCGGCGA